>JASJDN010000144.1 GCA_030065205.1 Crocosphaera sp. | reverse complement strand
AAGGATTAAGTAGGTTGGGGCGCAGCCAAACATACGCTTCAGGAGAGATTCCCTCTTGGTTGGTTGGAGAAATCCTGCTGGCTAACGGAAACTCGTTGAATGAAGAATCCCCTCGCCTTTAGGCAGGGGCGAACGTCAAAATACCCAGCCAATCAAATGGACAATCTGACCCACTGGCAGCAGCATAACCAACAATATCTAGCAGCAGCACTTACCTGGCTGCGCCTGCGTCTGTTGCATGGGTTAGCGTCTTGGACGTCTCGTTCAGGAGGAGGGGCGATCGCCAGTGGCATCAACGAATCTGAAGTCAACCAGGCTGCAGCAGCGATGGCTCAAGCCGAGAAAATGGAACCCCCACCAGCTCTAGTCATACTGGGCAAAAGGTTGGGTCTTTCCCGTTTCGAGCAGAATTTATTACTATTGTGTGCGGCGATGGAACTGGATCTGGACATGATCGCTTTATGCACTCAGGTTCAGCAGCAACTGGGACACCTGCAAGGAAATCCGAACTTCGGACTGGCGCTGAGGCTCTTTGACGAACCTGCCTGGGATGCCCTTTCATCCGAGCGTCCCCTGCGCTACTGGCAGTTACTTGAAATCAACCAACCCGGCGCTCAACCCCTAATTGCCAGTGCCTTGCGGGCTGACGAGCGGATTGTCAACTACCTCAAAGGCTTGAATTACCCGGACGATCGCCTGGAATCCTTCTTGATTCCCCTGGAAGTAGGGTCGCTACCAACGGAACTGCCGCCCTCCCAACAAACCACTGTTGAGGCGATCGTGCGCTGCCTGCAAGGGACTGCCCAGAACCAACGCCCCCCAGTCATCCAATTGCTGGGAACCGATTCCCTCAGCAAGCAACTGGTTGCCACCCAAGCATCTGCTGCTCTGGGATTGAACCTCTACCGCCTGCCCGTTGGACACCTGCCGCAGCAGGCAAGTGAGTTGGAAACCTTAGCTCGACTGTGGCAGCGGGAAAGCATCCTGCTACCGATCGCCCTTTATCTCGATGCCCAAGAGAGTGAAGGAAAGTCGCCAGCAGAGGGGCAAGCACCTCCTTTAGCGCGATTTTTAGCCCGCAATACTGGCCTCTGTTTTCTCAGTACGCGGGAAAGCCGATCTCATCTCGGTCGCCCGACGATCGCCTTCGATATTGCCAAACCCACTACCGCCGAACAGAAGGCAGTCTGGGCAGAAGCGTTAGGCGCAGCAGCCCCTGAAAGTCCGACACGGCTGGCAGGTCAATTTAACCTCAATTTGCCGGAAATTTGGGAGATTGCTGAGAATAGTCTAGCAGAGGGTGAGGGAGTAGGGGAAAAGTTGCCTACTCGCCTCTGGGATGCCTGCCTGCGCCGAACTTGCCCCCACTTAGATACCCTGGCCCAACGGCTAGAAGTCAAGGCAACTTGGGAGGACATCGTGCTACCGGAGAAGGAAACGAATTTGCTGCGCCAGATTGCTGCCCAGGTGAAACAGCGCAGCCAGGTGTACCAGCATTGGGGATTTGACCGCAAGATGAACCGAGGATTCGGCATTAACGCCCTGTTTGCGGGGGACAGTGGCACGGGCAAGACGATGGCAGCCGAAGTAATTGCCAACGACTTGCACCTCAACCTCTACCGGATCGATCTCTCCGCCGTCGTCAGTAAATATATCGGCGAGACGGAAAAAAACCTGCGCCGCCTATTCGACGCGGCTGAAGATGGGGGGGCGATCCTCTTTTTCGACGAAGCTGATGCCCTGTTTGGCAAGCGGAGTGAGGTCAAGGACAGCCACGATCGCTACGCTAACATTGAAATTAACTACCTGCTGCAACGCATGGAAGCCTATCGAGGACTGGCGATCCTGGCGACGAATTTGAGGAGTGCGTTAGATCGGGCTTTCCTGCGCCGCCTGCGCTTTCTAATTGACTTTCCCTTTCCCGGTGCAGGGGAACGCCAGCGAATCTGGCAGGGGGCTTTTCCGCCTGAAACCCCAGTTGAGGAGTTGGATTATGAAAGATTGTCCCGTTTCAACCTAACAGGAGGCAGCATTCACAATATCGTCCTCAATGCCGCGTTTATGGGAGCAGCCAAGGGAACTCCGGTGACGATGCCTCTGGTACTCAATGCGATCCGAATCGAGTTTGATAAGTTGGAACGACCGATTAATGAGGCAGAGTTTTACGAAATTCACGACTGATAAGTGTTTACTGATAACAGGTAACTGACTATGACTCGCCAAACTACAACCCTAACTCGCCGACTGACTCCCACTATCTCACCCCTCTCCAGCGGACTCTTGCAGCGCAAATGCGCCTGTGGCCAGCGAACCATTGCGGGTGGGGAATGTGAGGAGTGTCAGAAGAAGCGATCGCTCTTGCAGCGCCGTGCTGTCAATCAAGCTGAACCTTCTGAAGTGCCGCCGATTGTGCATGAAGTGTTGCGATCGCCTGGTCAGCCACTTGACTCTATTACCCGCACTTTCATGGAACCGCGCTTTGGACATGATTTCAGTCAGGTTCGAGTGCATACTGATGGAAGAGCTGGTGTATCAGCTCGATCTGTTCAGGCACTTGCTTACACTGTAGGATCGGATATTGTTTTTGGCGCAGGACAGTATACTCCCGATACTGCTAGAGGGAAAAAACTTCTTGCGCATGAGCTTACCCATGTTATCCAACAATCACAATCCTCAGGAGCCATTCAAACTAAACTATTTGCCAGGTCAGGCCGTGATCGAGCTGAAGTTGAAGCAGATCGGGTTGCAACAGAGGTCATGACTGCCGAAACTTCTAGAAGATTGCCTCCCATTCGTTTGCAGCAAAATGGCTCAAAGTATCAGCCCCGACTACAACGTCAGCCCGCGGCTCCTCCTCCTGCCTATCGTGACTGTACTCCAGCTATAACAGGTGTAGCCGATGCTAATACCAAACTGGAAAATGCAAGGCAGCGTGCTCGAGAATTTGTTGGTGCGGCGATCAGGGTATTGAATAACCCTCCTGCTGCTGGCACAACTTATGCAACAGCTTTAAATAGACATTTTGTTACGCCAGGGACAGGAGCAGCTGGGGCAGCCACCCGCACAGCGATTCAAGCGACCTATCAAAATATCAGAGGGACTTTACGCGTTTCAAACTATATCTGCAATAGCAACAATATTTGTGGGGCGGAGCAAGCTTTTTGGATCCCTGATGATGACTTGGTTCACGTGTGTCGACCATTTTGGGGGCTAGATCGAACCTGCGGAGCTATTGTTCTTATTCATGAAGGTGCCCATGACATTGGCATTGGTAATGGTGCACATCCCCCAAATCGTGGTGACGCGGCTTATCCAAGAGGCAATGCAGGGCCTCCTGGAGGACAAACAACTGCTCTCAGAAGAAACAATCCTGACGCATATGCATTCTTCGCAGCTCATATCTGGCGCAATACAGATACTGGAAGAACTTGTTTCTGAACTACATGAAGCGCAGATTTCAGAGAATTTAGTGCGCTCGCATCGCCTGTAGGTTGGGTTGAGGAGCGAAACCCAACATTTCCTCCCAATGACTCATTTAAGGAGCTAACCCATGACTCGCCAAACTACAATCCTAACTCGCCGACTAACTGCCACTACCTCACCTCTTTCCAGTGGACTCTTGCAGCGCAAATGCGCCTGTGGTCAGCGTACCATTGCAGGTGGAGAATGTGAGGAGTGTCAGAAGAAGCGATCGCACCTACAGCGTCATTCTATAAATCAGGCTGAAACTGCTAAAGTCCCGCCGATAGTCCATGAAGTATTGCGATCACACCTTCCAAAAATTCAGCCTAAGCTGAAGATTGGTCAACCCAACGATAAATATGAGCAGGAAGCTGATCGGATAGCCGATTGGGTAATCAACCCAACCCTGCCCGATCACGCCACCCACAACATTCAATCCGATTCCAAAGCACAGACCCTGCGCCGCACAACCTACAGTCCTTATTCGCTAGAAGAAGGCAGGCTTGTCGCAGGTGAAGACGAGAATCTGCAGGTCCAAGCCCAAGGAGCGACATCAGGAGTGAGAAAGCCCACCGCTTCGGCAGAGGTGCGTGCCGCGCTCTCAACGACTGGAACCGCCTTACCCAGTTCAGTCCGATCTCTCATGGAGCATCGCTTTGGGTACGATTTTGGTCGTGTTCGCATCCATACTGATACCTCAGCAACTAATCAAGCGGCTCAAGTCGTGAACGCTCGCGCCTTTACTCTGGGAGAAAATATTGTTTTTGCCCAGGGTCAGTATGCTCCCAATACCTTGAGAGGCAAGTGGTTACTGGCTCATGAACTCACCCACGTTGTACAACAGGGAAAGGCTACTGCTATTACCGCAACAGGTACGGAACATCTGTCAGAATTACTGTCTCCGGTCGATCACCGGGAGATGCCTCAAACACTCCGTCTTTTGCGCTGGAGTACAGCCCGAGATACAGGACAGGATTCGTTTCCGTGGGGTTCTGGTCCTAAAGGCGATGTGTACAGCGTTGAAACGGATGCTGGCCAACGAATCCCGACTTGGAAACCCCATAATGGAAGCACCTATTGGTGTCATGGATTTACCTTTGGTGGAGCCAGAGTACCAGGCGGTCCATTTTCCTTTTGGGGACAAGATGTGCCGACCATATTAACGGACGATGGCTGGCAAAGAGAGTTTAGCTGCGTTGCTCAGCCTCAAGACAGCATCCTAGTGTTTTCAGGCGCTAATGTTGCGCACTCAGGCATTGTACAATCAGCCTTTGAGCCGAATGGCATCATTGATGAAAACAATAGTATGCTGGATTCAAAATGGGGACAAGCACCACAGAATGTGAGCTCGTGGGCTACTAATGTCGCTCAGTATGGTCGCTACAGAGTATATTCTAAGAATCCCGCCTTTGGCCCCTGTGCGAACAAAGGAGCGAATGAGGATTAAAGCAATTGCTCTTTCCTTTTTCTCGAAATTTTACCCTGACCTGGTGTGGTAAACCCGTTGATTGATCCAGTATCTAATGAGTACCAGTCCCTTAGAAAATCTGATTCGTAACAGTCGTCTCTATCAAGACTTATGGCTTGATCATCGTGATGCCATGTATCGAGCCATGACATTTATTGCACAGCGAGGAGGACCTGCCATAGCATACAATACACAACAGAGTCTAATTATGCACAGGCCAAAGGCGTTAAACTGGCTGCTGGCTCAAAAAGATATCGATTGCTTGCTAGCTGCCTATGAGGATTACTTACGGCTTTGGAGTCCAGTTTTTATCGACTATCAGTAGATCACAAAGTCAGTTCTAGGGGGATGTTCAAAAGAGGGTAACAGTTTGCTCTACAGTTGTAGAATAGGTTAATCTTTTTCTATAACTTTTTGCTATAATTTAACTGATGATTTTTTCTAATTCATCCATAATAGTTGGAAAGTAATTCATGGTTGTTGAAAGATTATCTAAATCTAATTCTTGTAGTTGCCTGGTTAAAAGATGAGCATAATTTTTTAAAAGGTCATAGTTGTATTCTTGGCCTAACTTACTTAATTGTTGAGCAAATTTTTTTAAATCATGACTAATCATGGTTTGAGATAATTTTTGCCAATTGTCCTTTTCTTCTTTTAATTTTTGTAAGAGATTAATTAAATTGTCTCGATTGTCTAACTTATGGGTTTTTAAGATTATCGTTTCTTCTAACATATCAGAGGATACATCTTGGTTAAAATCCGTTGAAATTGATTCGGGGAAAATTTCTTTTAATTTAGAGACTAATTCACCCCGACTGACGGGTTTTCGTAAAAATCCCTCACATAGTTTAGTGAGTTTTTCTTCTTCCCCTTGTAATAAGGAAGCAGTAATCATGATAATAGGAATGTGCTTAGTTTTAGGATTTTTTTTCAAAAATTTAGCCGTCATTTCTCCATCTAAGTTAGGCATTCTTAAATCCAGTAAAATTAAATCGGGTAAATAGTTGAAGGTTTTGTCAATGGTTTCTAACCCATCAGTCCCGAAAATTAGTTGATGATGGGTATTCAGAAAATATTGTTCAATTAAATCAGCACTAGAGGGAGTATCATCCACCACCAGAATTGTCATTTGAGGAAACTGATCTAAATTATTATCTAAGGGGTGAAGCGTCTGATTCATGTCCCTATTCTGGTTTTTGACAATGGTAAGATTAGGAAAAATAAAAGTAAATGTTGTCCCTCTTCCAAGTTCACTTTCTAACTTAATAGTCCCGTTTAACATTTCTGTTAACTTTTTGGTAATAGTCAGTCCTAACCCTGTCCCTTCATATTTTTTGTTACTATTTCTTTCTACTTGGAAAAAAGAGTCAAAAACTTGATCAAGTTCTTCAGTTTTTATGCCAATTCCTGTATCTTTGATGACAATTTTAATAGTTGTTTGTGAGGGATGATTGACTGGATCACTGGGAAGTAAGTTACTAACTTGAATCAAAACATATCCTTTATCAGTAAATTTAATCGCATTACCAACTACATTAAACAGAATCTGACGTAAACGCACTTCATCAAAGAAAACTTGAGTGGGTAAAAAAGCATCGATTTGTAATCTTAAATCAATATTTTTTTCTTGTGCTTTATGCAAAAAAATATAATAAATTTCTTCAATAAGTAAAGACAAATTAACCACTTCATAGTTGACAGAAAACTTTCCTGCTTCTATTTTTGATAAATCTAAAATATCATTAATTAATGCTAATAATGTTTTACCGGCTGAATTAATTGCAAGGAGATGGGAACGGGAACGACTATCATGAGTTGTATTTAATAATAAGTCACTAAACCCTAAAATGGCATTCATTGGGGTTCTAATTTCGTGACTCATATTAGCTAAAAATTCGCTTTTTGCTTGGTTGGCTAATTCTGCTTTTTCTTTTGCTATCTCTAATGCTTCTGTTCGTTCTTGAACTCGTTTTTCTAATAATTGAAATGCTTCTTTTAATTGTTTTGACATTTGATTAAAATTATCAATTAATTCTCCTAATTCATCTTTACGATGAAGATTGATTTCTTCATAGTTTCCACTGCTAATATTTTTAGCACTTTCATTGAGTCTCAGAATCGGATATGTTACCCATTTGGCTGTTAAAATTCCCACAACAATTGCGAGCAGTAAAGCAATAAAACAAAGGATAATAGTATTACGAGTATTGAGATTAATTTGAGCAATAAAATCTGATTCAGGAACCACTACAATAATTAACCAATCTAATCCAAATTCATCTTGCCAAGGAACGATTTGAATAAATTCGCGATCGCCGTTTAAATTAAAGCTTAATTGCTCTCTTTTTTTAATATTATTAAATGTCTCAAATTTATCTTTTAAATATATTGTTGTGTTTTGGATTAAGGGATCGTCACTATTAATTGCAGCTAGACGTTGTGGTTCATTATTGATCAATATAAAAGGATTTTGTTTGGCTGAACTTGCCACTAAATTTCCCGATCTTTCTATGATATAAGCTTTCCCTGACTGACTAATGGTTAAACTGCGTAAAAAATCACTAATTTGTGCAATGGTTAAATCGGTGGCTAAGATACCTTGAAAGGTGTTATTCTGATCATAATAAGGTTGACCAATAGTAATAGCTAAAGTGGGAGGACTAACCCAAGAATAAATCTCAGTCCAAGCGGGTTTATTGGCTTTTTTAGGGACTTGATACCAAGGACGAAACCGAGAATCAAAATTAGGAGAAACTTTTGATAATTTACCTCTTTTTCCTTGATTATCAATATCATACGTTCGTAAAGTTCCGCTAAATTCTGTCACCTGATAATGTAAAGTTCCCTCATCGTTAACTGCTAACCCTACAAACTCACCGTCTTTACTCCCAAATTGAATATAACTGATTAAATCAAAAACTTTACTTTGCCTCCAAAAATGTTCCTCCATTGTCTCTAGATTATTGAGATCCAATTGTTCTAAATCTAAAGCATTTTTATTGAGTTGGTTGACTAAATGAGGTGTTTCTAAATAGGTTTTAAGTTCAGTGGAAATTTGCTGATTAACTTTTTCCATTAATTGAGTAACTAAGTCGTTGACAGTTTCTTTACCATTGCGAAAAGATAAGTAACCCACGATGCCAACGATACCGAAAATCTGTAAGACAAAAGGAATGATAATGACCATTTGTAAGGGCATTTTTTTGAAGTATTTATCAAATCTCCAAGTCATTACTTTAACCCATATTTAAGAACAATTTAGCATTAAATCAGCAATACCATTAACGATAATAATAGGGACTTTTAACCGAGTTGAAACTTCTTCGACTGTCATATCATCCAAGAAAATCGTATCATGGTCTTTCAACAGAATAGAGGGTAATAAAATTCCATCACCATTATCTTGATTTTGTAGTTTTGAAACAATATCTTGTCCTGTTAATAACCCTGTTACTGTAATTTCTTGTCCCCAATAGTCACTATTTAAAGCAGCGAGTTTTATGGTTAAATTTTCTACTTTATTTAATTGTTCAACTAGGGGGGTAAAAGCTTTTTCTACTGCATTTCCTACCACCCAAGTCAGTGTTTTTTGTGCTTTAATTTTTTTGGGTAATAATTCCTTAGCAGTCGTTTGAAATTCTCCGATAAATTGACGAATTGAACCAACACCATTACCAATTTGGGGATAATCTTCATAGTGAGATTCTGGGGGTAATTCTTCTTGTGCAATTAAAAACCATTCATCTGCTAACCAAGCAAAATGACTGTTAAATTGATGATAAAATTTTTGCTGTAAACTTTGAACTTGTTGAATCACTTCTTTGGCCTTTTCTTGACGCACAGGAATTAATTCATCTTGCGTCGGACGAAACTTAGTTAACCCCACAGGAACCACGGCTGCTGATAGAATAGTAGGAATTTCTCCTAAGTGAAACTCGGCTAAATCTTTCAGGGTTCTCTCTAAATGAATACCGTCATTAATACCAGGACAAACCACAACTTGAGCATGAATTTGTAGCCGTCTTTCTTGAAACCATTTAAACTGTTTTTTTATGAGTCCAGCCCGTTCATTTTTTAATAATCTCACTCTAATGTCAGGTTCCGTTGCATGAACCGAAACATATAAAGGAGATAGGCGCATGGTTTCGATGCGTTGCCATTCTTTTTCAGTTAAATTAGTTAAGGTTAAATAACTACCATAAAGAAAACTTAAGCGATAATCATCATCCTTTAGATAGAGAGTATCCCGTTTTCCAGGGGGTTGTTGATCAATAAAACAAAACGGACAATGATTATTGCATTGAATTAACCCATCAAATAAAGCCGTTTCAAACTCTAATCCCAAATTATCATCGTAGTCTTTTTCTATTTCAACTTGATGTAAATTTCCTTCCCTATCTAATACCTCCAACGCTAAAAATTCATCAGCACACAAAAAATTATAATCAATTAAATCACGGGGTTTTGTCCCATTAATGGAAACAATCGCATCCCCCACTTCAAAGCCAACTTCTTCGGCAATAGAACCCGGTAAAACAGCCGTGATTTTAGCAGGACGAATCGAAGATAAAGTCATAGATAGAATGTAGAATGTAGAATTAAGAATTAAGAATTATAAATTGGTCACAGATAAAGCAAATTATAAAAGTAAGCTATCATTCTGTTGATCAAGCACTCTTGATATAATTATAATTTTCAAAAAATTTAAGGTTTTTACAATAGTATCTCTAGAAAAATCTTGTTAGATTTAGGAGTGTAATAGTGATTGGCTAGATTGTTCTCTATGCTTACAGTGTAGGCACTCACTATGATCATACCTTAACGGGTCTTGTATCAGGTAACAGGCCATAGAGAATATTCCTTAAGTATTAAGTATTTATTATTCACTATCAAGCCTCCTACAAGTACCCAGAATATTGATGAATGCTTAGAAAATGTCAATGAACCTTGCTAATTTTCCTTGGTTAACCACCATTATTCTCTTTCCCATTGTCGCAGCGTTATTTATCCCCATAATTCCCGATAAAGACGGTAAAACCGTGCGCTGGTACGCTTTAACCGTGGGGTTAATCGACTTTGCTATTATTGTATACGCTTTTTACACCGGCTACGACCTCAGTAACCCCAACCTACAGCTAGTCGAAAGCTACGCTTGGGTTCCGCAACTTGACCTAAAATGGTCAGTAGGGGCCGATGGCTTGGCCATGCCTCTGATTTTATTAACAGGGTTTATCACCACGTTAGCAACCATGGCCGCTTGGCCAGTAACCTTTAAGCCCAAACTGTTCTATTTTCTCATGTTGGCTATGTACGGCGGACAAATAGCCGTGTTTGCCGTACAAGATATGTTACTCTTTTTCCTAGTCTGGGAATTAGAATTGGTTCCGGTTTATCTAATTCTCTCTATTTGGGGTGGAAAACGCCGGTTATACGCAGCCACGAAGTTTATCCTCTACACCGCAGGGGGTTCCTTGTTTATCCTGGTGGGGGCTTTAACCATGGCCTTTTTCGGGGATACGGTCACTTTTGATATGAGTGCGATCGCAGCCAAAGATATCCCCCTTAATCTACAATTATTCTTATACGCTGGCTTTCTTATTGCCTATGGGGTCAAGTTGCCTATCTTTCCCCTTCATACTTGGCTACCGGATGCCCACGGAGAAGCCACGGCGCCGGCCCATATGTTACTGGCGGGTATTCTCTTGAAAATGGGGGGATATGCCCTGCTACGGATGAATGCGGGGATGCTACCGGATGCCCACGCCTATTTTGCCCCAGTATTGGTTATTTTAGGGGTGGTGAATATTGTCTATGCGGCCTTAACCTCCTTTGCCCAACGGAACTTAAAACGGAAAATTGCCTATTCTTCCATCTCTCACATGGGGTTTGTGTTGATAGGGATTGCTTCGTTTACGGATATTGGCGTGAGTGGGGCCATGTTACAGATGATTTCCCACGGTTTAATTGGGGCTAGTCTCTTCTTTATGGTGGGGGCTACCTATGACCGAACCCATACCCTGATGTTAGACGAAATGGGGGGTGTAGGACAGAAGATGAAGAAGGTATTTGCGATGTGGACCACTTGTTCGATGGCTTCTTTAGCCTTACCAGGAATGAGTGGGTTTGTGGCAGAATTAATGGTGTTTGTGGGCTTTGCCACCAGCGACGCTTATAACTCTACCTTTAAAGTGATTATCATCTTCTTGGCTGCGGTGGGTGTCATTTTAACCCCCATTTATTTACTGTCCATGTTACGGGAAATGTTGTATGGACCAGAAAATAAAGAGTTAGTGTCTCATACCAAACTTATTGACGCAGAACCGAGGGAAGTGTTTATCATTGGGTGTTTATTAATTCCCATTATTGGCATTGGTTTGTATCCGAAAATTGTTACCCAAATTTACGATTCAACCACCACTCAATTAACCACTATGTTACGTCAATCCGTTCCTAGTTTAGTGGAAGAAATGGAAGTGGCCTCTCGCTATGATATGGCAGTGAAAGCCCCCATGATTAAATAGGAATTTAATCTGTTTTGATGATGAAAAAGCCCGCTTATAGTGGGCTTTTTACTTTGATGACACCATAAATGTCGTAGGGGTCAATGGCCGTTATTATAGCACTACGCAAAAACGTTAGGACAATTTTTGAAAGCAGCATCTACACATTCTCGGACTGTTTCAAACTCTGGTAACATTTGTTTCATCCAAGTTTTTAACACAGACCACCAATTCTCAATTTTGTTTAAATCAGGAGAATAAGCAGGTAAATACCAGATTTCACAGTCAGCATCTTCAACAATTTTTCTGATACTTTCTCCTTTATGAAAAGTAGCATTATCAACAATAATAATATCTCCTGGTTCCAATTGAGGAATTAAACTGTGGGATAACCAAGCTTCAAATAAATCTCGATTACAACACCCTTCAAATGTTAAAGGAGCAAAGATTTTCCCATCCTTTAAAGCACCAATCCAACTTGCCCTTTCTCTTTTCTTTCCACATTTTAGAGCGTAGCATCTTTCTCCTCTTGGACTATAACCATAGGGATAGTCATCTCTATTATCAAATCCGGCCTCATCTACATCAACTCTTCTTTTTTTATGAATTGTTGAGAGTTTTTCTCTGAAAGCTTCTCGTTCTGTTTCATTTCTTTCCTGGTATCCATAAGTTTGTCTTGAGTGCGTCTTGCATTCTGGGGACACCCCAGAATTACGCACTCGCTTTTTTTCTGGTTATCCCTAGTTTTTTACAAGTATAACTAATATTTTGTTGAGTGATATTATCTCCCCATAATTCGGCGCTCCTCGTCTGAGTTTTATCTTTATTTTCCTTGATAAAGACTCTAAACTTTTCTCTATCTTCAATTTTACTATAGCAATCAGGTTTCAGTTGTGAGAAAATGACAAAGAGGATTTAACATTGTTAAATCCCTACAGCAGCTTATTGGTAGGGACATAATATTATTATGTCCTAATGGGTTCTCATATATCATTCCTGATTGCTATAT
>JASJDN010000143.1 GCA_030065205.1 Crocosphaera sp. | reverse complement strand
ATGATATCACTTAATGCCTTTCCATGAGTGAATGTTCACGGCATTTAAAAATGCCGAGTCGCGCTTCATCTCCTACTTAAAAGATAGGAGTTTTCGCACTCCCGTGTTTTGTTATAATATTGCTTTACTTAGCAAAAATCAGCGAGATTATTGTTTTATTTCCTCTCTAAATCTACTACCTTACCCTTAATATATAACAGCTAGTAGGGTTGAGGAACGAAACCCAACAATATTATGAATTATTTCATTACATTAATTCTATCTAAAATTTTACCAAATTCTCTCATATTAGAAGATAATAGAATTAGAATCTACAGCGTTAATATTATGAATAAACTTTCTTGGTACGATGCGTCAGAAGAAGTAAAAGAGTTATTAGTATTAGCAACAGATAACTGGGAAAATAGTAGTTTATCTGAACAATATATTAATCAAGCGTTAGAAAAAGCAGGAGATAATATCGATGTGTTGGTAGGTGCTTATCGTTTCTTTTTCTATAAAAATAAACCAGAACTTGCTTTAAAAATTGCTAAAAAAGTCTTAGGAATCATCCAAGAAAAAGAAAACTTGCCGTTAGAATGGGAACAACTACAACCTATTTTAATGAAGCGTCAACAAGAACCTAACATCAGACTTTATCTTAATGCTTATGCGTCTCAAGGTTATATTTTCGCTAAAATCGGTGAAATTGAAGCAGCAAAATTAATCACCGAAAGGGTTAAAGGAATTGATGAACATCGGGAATCTTGTGCCACAACGGTGTTTGAAGTATTAACAAAAGACCCCGATGAAGATGATGATTGAAGAAGGTAGGGGGAGCAGGGGAAGCAGAGGAGGCAGGGGGAGAAAAAATATTACTCTACGATAATAAGCGGACTCAGCATCAGATGTACTTTAATAACTTGCAAAGTGCTGTAATTTTCGTCTCAGTTGGTCCAAAGCGGTGCAACTGCTCAGATAACGAATAATGTCCCGACTGCGATCGCCAAACGTACACTCCACACCCACCACTTGACCATCGGGACTAGCAATGCCAATATAAACCAACCCCACCGGTTTAATGTCTGTCCCTCCACCGGGTCCAGCAATACCGGTAATACTAATCCCCCAATCCGTTTTTAACCGTTGCTTAACCCCCAAAGCCATCTGTTGCGCTACAATATCACTAACTGCTCCATGATGCTCCAATGCCTCTGCACTGACTGCTAAAAGGGACGTTTTAACGCGGTTATCGTAAGCGATGACCCCACCCCAAAAATAGTCAGAACTACCCGGAATCTCGGTGAACATTGCCCCTAACCCTCCACCGGTACAGGATTCCGCCACCCCTACAGTCTGCTGTTGTTCCCGTAATAACCGCCCTACTACCTGAGCTAAGGTATCATCATCCTTGCCAAAATAGTCTGCCCCTGCAATGTTAATAATTTCTTGGGCGACCGGTTCAATAATGGAATTCGCTTCTGCCTCAGAGGTGGTTTTAGTAGAAATTCGTAAGCGGACTTCCCCCAAGGAAGCATAAGGGGCAACCGTGGGGTTAGTCAAGTCAAAAAAGCGGTTAACCTTGGTGGCCAAAGATGACTCACCAATGCCCCTAAAACGCAGCATTCGACTAAAAATGATTTCTTTGCCCCAACCCTGGCTTTTCAGGTGAGGAACCGCCGTTTCTGTCCACATCCGCTTCATTTCAGAGGGGACTCCAGGAAAGGTCATCAGGGTTAAATTTTCTACCGGTTCCCAAATGATACCGGGGGCGGTACCGGTGGGGTTTGGCAAAATGGTCGCCCCTTCAGGAATTAACGCTTGTTTACGGTTATTGTCGTTCATCTGCCGTCCTCGGGCGGTAAACTTGCGTTGAATATCCTCAATAATCTCAGCTTTTTCGATTAAGGGACTGTTAAAACATTGGGCAATGGTTTCTGTGGTCAAATCATCGGGAGTGGGTCCTAAACCCCCAGTAAATAGAAGAATGGAGGCCCGTTGGCTGGCAATATTAATCACTTCCTTGAGACGAGTGGGGTTATCTCCAACCACTGTTTGATAGTAATGGGGAATCCCTAAATTAGCCAATTCTTTGGCCAAAAATTGGACATTTGTGTTAACAATGTCCCCTAGTAAAAGTTCGGTACCAACGCAAATAATTTCTGCACTCATTCTCGATTAATCTGTCGGGTTCTTTAATAATTCTACGGCATCACGGCCATCGATTTCTTGTAAATAAACTTTCACCTGTTCATCGGAGGAGGTGGGCAATTTTTTGCCCGTAAAATCAGGATGAATGGGTAACTCTCGATGGCCCCGATCAACTAATACTAATAAACGGATCATTTTCGGTCTTCCGTATTCCGTAACTGCGTTTAAAGCAGCACGAATGGTTCGACCTTTATAAATAACATCATCCACTAAAATGACTGTTTTTCCGGTGAGATCAAACGGTACTTTAGTTTTAGCGGGGGTTCTCGTTTTAATGCGATCTAAATCATCTCGATAAAACGTTACATCAATTGCCCCCACTGGTACTTTTATCCCTTCTAAGAGTTCCATTTGTTGGGCTAACATATAGGCTAACGGAACCCCTCGGGTATGAATTCCTAATAAAACAATGTCAGATAAATTCCCTGACTTTTCTATCACTTGAGAAGCTAAACGAGTGATAACTCGTCGCAGTTTTTCAGATGAGAGGATCTTTTTAGCCATTCTATTGTTGATTTTTTCATTATTCTATCAAGAATTAGGTAAAACTCCAACTTTCACGTTTAAAGTTAATAGTTTACCGTTGCGTTCAACTTGGACAGGAAGGGTACTACCTACCTGAATCTTCTCGACTGCTTTTTGCACATCCGAGGGAGTTTCTTGGGGTTGTTGGTTAATGGATTGAATGATGTCCCCTGCTTCTAACCCTGCTGCTGATGCTGGAGAATTAGGAACCACTTTGACGATTAAAATACCTGACTCTGCATTAATATTCACCCCGCCGGTTTCTTGTAACTTTTGCTTAATTTCTGGGGTAATTTCTACCATCTGAATGCCTAAATAGGGATGCTCTACTGTTCCTTTGGCAATTAATTGTTCGGCAATGGATTCGGCCTTATTAATAGGAATCGCAAACCCAATTCCTTGAGCATTTCGGAAGATAGCGGTATTGATTCCGATGACTTCACCTCTGGCATTAAGAAGCGGACCACCCGAATTTCCTGGGTTAATAGCAGCATCGGTTTGGATAAAATCAACCCGTTTATCTCCTACTCCAATTTGAGAACTTAGTCGTCCTGTAGCACTAATAATTCCCGTCGTTACGGTGTTATCTAAACCCAAAGGATTACCAATAGCGATCGCCCATTCTCCTACGTTAAGCTGATTGGAATTTCCGGCTTTAACTGTGGGTAAATTATCGGCTTCAATATCAATCACCGCCACATCTGTAACCAAATCCGTTCCTAACACTTTCCCTGTAAAGGTTCGACCATCTTTTAAGGTAACAGTAACCTCTTGTGTTCCGGCAACGACATGGGCATTAGTAAGAATTTTTCCATCTTGACTAACGATAAATCCTGAACCAGTTCCCCGTTCAATTTCTTCATTGGGAACATTAGGAATTTGTGATCCAAAAAAGCGGCGGAAAAAGGGATCATTAAACATAGGAGGAACTTCGGTTTTAACCGTGCGAGAGGCATCAATTCTTACCACTGCTGGACCTACTTTTTTAACCACATCGGTAACAAAGTTTTCTGAGGTTATGGGAGGTAAAGAAGCCCATTCTTCGGGAATTTCGGTGTTAGTAGAGGAAGCAATGGTTTGTGTCTGTTCGCTACTGAAAAGATGGGGATAACTAAAAGCAATGGTTCCCCCAATACCCACGCCCATTCCTAATAAAATTAAGGAGATATAAGTCAGAGGTTTTTGCAAGATAGAACTTTGAGAGTTGGTCATTTTGGTTGATGAATAAGGTTGGTTTAAACTATGGTTCTTCATGGCTTTTTTTATTTATATTGTCAACAATAGAGAAGAAAAGTCAGTCCGTATGAGGAGTGAATGATGGGAAAACGGCTTATTGGACTGACATTTTTTACTATAAGAGAAGGATATGACAACGCTATGACAGTGAGATGACGTTTTGATGTCGAAAGGAAGCAGGAGTGCCAACAAACCCTTTTTCTCCTTCTAACTAACTTTATTATAGATCACAGGGATTCCTCGTTTCTCGGAATAACAACTCAGGCTATAAAAAATGTGCTATGACTTCTAACCAGAACAATAAAAGGTTAAATTGGTATTACCATAATGTTTTTCTCTCACAATTTCCAATCCTTTAATTTCTGTTGCTTGCCAAAATTTGGGGTTATGTTCTACCGCTATTTCTCCTTTTTCATGTAATAATTGATAGTTAACAATCAATTCTAATACGGGTTTATATAATAAACTTTGATAAGGGGGATCAAAATAAATAAGATCAAATTTTTTCCCTTTTAAGGTTTTTAACACTTTTAAAATATCTCCTTTTATTACTTTAAATTCTTGCTCATTATTGGCTATTTTTGTCCAATTTTCAGTCATAATTTTACAGGCTTTTCCATACTTTTCTATACCCATAACCACAGCAGCACCCCGACATAAAGCTTCTGCTCCCATCGAACCATTTCCTGCACATAAGTCTAACCAACGACACCCCCTTACTTCTCCTTGCCAAATATTGAATAAGGCTTCTCGCACCTTTGCAGACGTGGGACGGGTTAATTCTCCTGGTAATGTTTTTAATAGGCGGTTTCCATAAATTCTCATTTTTATTGTTGGACTTATGTCTTAATTGGTATTATCTTCTTTTTCTTGTTTTAACTTTACTTCTAATTCTTGAAGTTGCTCTTTTTGGGTTTCTAATTCCAGTTGGCGACGGGTTAAATCAAGACTTTTTGCCGTAATTTCCTGTCGCCATTGTTCTACTTTTTCTTGTTCCTTTTCCACCCATTCCGGGGTAATAACTCCATTGGTTAAATAGGTTTCCACTAACCCCATTACCCAATCTTTGGCTTGTTTAACTTCTATAATTTCTTGATTATCGTCTAAGGTTACTAACACCAAAACCCCATCCCCAAAACCCATTGGGATGCTACAGGGGATAATTTTATTAGACAGAGTATCCCAAAGGTTTTGGGATGTTTGGCGTGCCAGCAACAGAAGTTCCATCTCGCCTGAGTCGGGATTCTTTTTCACTTGGGCTAGGTGCAGCATAGTGGGTTACAGGGTTGGCGCGGTGGTAATCTCTATTATTGCAGACGCTTAAGACGTTCGCGTAAAATTTCGGCTTGTTTTTCGGCTTCTGCTAAAGCATCTCTTGCCCCTTGAACAACCGCTTCGGGGGCTTTATTGACAAAACCAGGGTTATTCAGTCGGCCTGAGAGGGATTTGATCTCAGCCTCAATTTTACCTAAGCTTTTCTCTAATTTGGCGCGAAGACTAGCAATATCCACGACACCAGAGAGAGGAATCAGGGCTTGTATGGTTCCGACGACTCCAGCAATAACTTGTTCCGTCTGCTGTTCTAGTTGGGAGGTAATGGTTAAATTTTCCACTTTCCCTAAGTCTTGGATGTATTTTTGGCCTGATTCTAGGATAGACCGTTCTTGCTCACTTTCACTCTGTAATATTACGGAAACCTTGACACCGGGTTTAATATCGGCTTCGGCCCGCATATTTCTGAGGGTACGAATGGTTTCAAAGAGGAGGGTAAAGGAGTCTTCTAAGTCGGGGTTAATGAGGCTATTATCAACGTTAGGATAGGGTTGTAGGCCGATAAATTGCCCGTTGCTTTGGGTGAGGGTTTGCCAGATTTCTTCGGTAATATGGGGCATGAAGGGATGGAGTAGCTTCAATGTACCATTGAGGACATAAGCTAAGGTTTGTCTGGCCACGTCACGGGACGGGGTTTCTTTCCAGAGGCGTGTTTTCACCAGTTCGATATACCAGTCGCAAAAATCTCCCCAGATGAACTCATACAGCCCTTTAGCTGCTTCTCCTAAGCCATACGCTTCGATATAGTCTCTGGTTTGTTGGACGGTTTGATGGAACCGTGAGAGTATCCATTGGTCTGATAATTCTAGTTTATCTATTTCAGGCGTGCCTAAACTTTGGGGGGTTTCTCCTTTGAGGTGCATCATCACAAACCGCGCTGCGTTCCACAGTTTGTTGGCGAAATTTCGAGACGCTTCAACAGATTCCGATTGGTCGGTTTTGCGATCGTATTGTAAGCTAATATCTTGTCCGGCACCCGCCACTTCTCTGATTAGGGTGTAACGCAGTGCATCAGTACCATATTTTTCAATTAAGATTAAAGGGTCAATGCCGTTGTTAGCAGACTTAGACATTTTTTTGCCGTTTTCATCCCTAACTAACCCATGAATATAGACATCTTTGAAGGGCATTTCATCGGTAAAATAACCGGCCATCATGGTCATTCTGGCCACCCAAAAGAAGATAATATCAAATCCTGTAACTAAGGTACTGGTAGGGTAGTAAGTGTTTAAATCTTCTGTATTTTCAGGCCATCCTAACGTAGAAAAGGGCCATAAACCGGAAGAGAACCAAGTATCTAACACATCAGGATCTTGTTCTAATTGAATGTTATCACCATATTCTTTTTTTGCTGTTTCTAGGGCTTCTTCTTCTGAATGAGCCACAATAAAAGGGGTGTTATCGGTAATTTCTCCGTTGGTTTCGCTGATGACATACCAAGCAGGAATTTGATGACCCCACCACAATTGACGGGAAATGCACCAATCTTTTAATTTAACTAACCAATCTCGATAAACTTTTTTCCATCTTTCAGGAACAAAGTTAGGTGAATTATTTTCGTCTAAACATTTTAGGGCTTTTTGGGATAATGGATCGATTTTGACAAACCATTGTGTCGATAACAACGGTTCAACAGGAACTTTACCCCTGTCACTATAAGGAACCGCATGACTATAGTTCTCTATTTTAAGTAGAAAACCATCTTCTTCTAACTTTTTAACCACATTTTTACGAGCAACATACCGATCTTGCCCCTCAAATATTCCGGCATTTTCGTTCAGGGTTCCGTCTTTATTCATAATATTAATAAACGGTAACTTATGACGGTTACCCATCTCAAAATCATTGGGGTCATGAGCCGGGGTAACTTTAACACACCCTGTCCCAAATTCAGGATCAACTAATTCGTCTGCAAAGATAGGTATTTCTCGCCCAACAATGGGTAATTTTATCGTTTTTCCAATCAAATCTTTGTATCTTCCATCGTTAGGATTGACCGCTACTCCTGTATCCCCTAACATCGTTTCTGGTCGAGTCGTTGCCACTTCAACATGACCGCTACCGTCGCTTAATGGATAACGAAAGTGCCATAAATGACCCTCTACTTCTTTACTTTCTACTTCTACATCTGATACCGCAGACAAAGAAGCAGGACACCAATTAACTAAATAATTACCCCGATAAATTAACCCCGCTTCGTAGAGTTTAACAAAAGCCGTTCTAACTGCTTTTGATAACCCTTCATCTAGGGTAAACCGTTCCCGTGACCAGTCCGCAGACAGTCCTATTCTTTTCATCTGGTTAACAATTTTACCCCCAGATTCTTGCTTCCATTGCCACGCTTTTTCTAAGAATTTTTCCCGTCCAATGTCCTTACGAGTTATCCCTTCCGCTTTTAGTTGTTTATCTAAGATCGTATGAACTGCAATACTCGCATGGTCGGTTCCAGGGAGACAGAGGGTATTATGACCGCACATCCGATGATAGCGCACCAATACATCCATGAGACAATCTCCAAACGCATGACCCATGTGAAGGGTTCCGGTAACGTTGGGGGGAGGAATCACAATGCAATAGGTTTCCCCTTCCTTGCTATTATCAGCTTTAAAGACTTGATCGGTGTCCCATGCGTCTTGCCATTTGGCCTCAGTGGTTTTGGGGTCGTATTGGGTAGGTAGTTCGGGTATGTTTGCGGTCATGGACAATAAAAAGTGGGTATGTTAATCGTTATCCTTGTTAAATTGTGCCATATTATCGGGAGGATTTAGAATTTAGAATGTTGAATTTAAAATTTAGAATTGAAATAGTTGATTAAGAAGTATAAATATCAACCTCAAAAACGTTCAAGGAGTTGGGTATCTTCTATTTTTGAACATCGTCGTCGTTTAAGTAAAACATTTAAAACAAGTCCGAGTTTGAAACGTTATTATCAAGAGGTTTTTGATGAATGTTATCAATATGCAGTGAAACAAGCAAGTATAGAAACAGGTTTACCCGTTGAACATTTTCCTAATATAAGTCCTTTTAGCAAAGAAGAAACTCTAGATTTTGATTTTTTACCCCAAGATGATTAATGAAACTTCATTGTTTTATTTCCTCTAACAGTAAATTTATTTGAGATTTAAAACTAGGTATTTCTCGTTCTACAATTTGCCAAATTAGGTCTAGATCAACTCTAAAATATTCATGGACTAAAACGTTGCGAAAATCCGCTATATCATTCCATTCTATTTCATTATGACTATCTTTAAAGCTTTGAGATAGACTTCTAACAGCTTCTCCAATAATTTGTAAGTTATACAATATCCACGTTTGTATCAATTCATTTTCCCAAAACACACTTTTTACCTTTACAGCATATTTTTCAATTCTCAAAATAGCTTGTTGAATATCAATTAATCTCTCTTTATCACTTCTCATAACTTAATACATTCTTCTAACACTTTATCTTTATATCTATCTTTTAACCCATTTTGTGTTACTATATCAACTTTTCGTCCTAAAATTGTCTCTAAGTCACGAATTAACCTTACAGGAAACCAAGCAGAAGTCTTAGATAAATCATAATCAATCAAAAAATCAATATCACTATTTTCTGTTTCTTCTCCTCTAGCAACCGATCCAAAAATTCTAACATTAAATGCCCCATGTTTAGCCGCAATATTGAGTATTTCTTCTCGTTTTTCTTCTACCAATTGTTTTAATGACATCTATTTATTCCTCTAGTCATACCTTGATTAGATCCTTTCCAACACCATTATACTGCGATTACTTGATATTTTATCTATAGTAAGGGCTTAATAATATTAAGCCCTTACATAAGTTATACCTTTAAATTACTCTCCTTGAAATTAGCTTTTTTCTTATCTTTTAATGTTTGTTTAATGATTGGACTTAACCAAGTAAAGTATAATGCAATGGACAATAAAAAGAATCCTAATCCTAATACTTTAACATTTTCCCAATTTTTCATCATGATCATCATCCCTAATAAGAATAAGCAGAGTTGCCAAGGAACTGCAATAAAAGTGGAAATAATATCATATTTATGTTCTCTGGTTAATCCTTTACTAAACTCTCCCCAAAAGCCAAAGGGTTTTGTCGTATTGTAGAAATTTTCGATTACTTTTTTATCAGTTTGATAAGCTTTCGGAGCTATATAAGTACCAATAATACACCCTAATAAAGAACAAATTGCAGGGATAAAAAAGAGAATATATTCTTGATTTTGAGGATTATTAATTATGGGTAAAATCACAGCTTTTGTGAGAATAGCAGCGATCATTCCTGCCAAAGTTCCCCAGGCAAAGCCATAACCATTAAATTTCCACCAATACCAACGTAATAATAAAGGAATTCCTAAACCTACTCCTAACCCTAATGATAACCAACCCCAAATTTCATTAATATTACTCAAATTAAAGCTAAAAAATAAACCAACTACAACAATTAAAAGAGAAGCTAAACGACTTTGAAAAACTAAATTTTTTTCATGTTCTTCAGAATTATTAATAAGATTATTTTTCAGCAAATAAGGCTCATAAATATCCTTAGTCCAATAAGCAGCACTAGCGTTAATAATTGAGGAAAAAGTTGACATAGCAGCAGCCATAAAACAAGCTACTAATAAGCCTTTAATTCCTGTGGGAATATAGGTGTTAATGACAACAGGTAAAATTAATTCTGGATCAGTAATCGGGGAACTATGGGTTAAACCATAGTGAATTCCTAAGATAGCAAAAGCAGAAATAAGTGGCCAACGAAAAGACATTGAAATAATCCAAAACAAGGATAAAAAAGCAGTATCTCGTTCATTTTGGGCTGCAAAATATCGTTGTGCCATATATCCTCCCGCACCGCTACATCCTTCAATTATGGTTTTAAGGAGATAAAACAACATGACACCACCAAATAAATTGAAGATTGCATAATCTCCTGGTAAATTAGCTGTCATTGCTGGAAAAATACTACTCCAATCTATAAAATTCCAATCCTTAATTAAGAAACTATCCCCATTAGGAATAGAGACAGAAAAAGTATCAGGTAATGTTACTGTTGTCCAACATAGCCAAGAAATATAAAGAATGGAACCTAGGATTAATAATCCTTGAAAAACATCTGTCCAAATAACTCCACTAAAACCACTAGCAATGGTGTAAGTGGCCGCTAAAACCACTAATAAAATAGAAGCCAATCTATCACTAAGTCCCATTAAATTACCAATAAATTTCCCTCCACCAATGGAAAAATAACTCATTGCACCAATAGAAAAAACAATGTTAGAAATAGCACTAATAAAACGAGCAAATTCTCCCCCTTTTCCTTTCCCAAAACGAAAAATCATCCATTCTGCGGTTGTCATAACCCGTTTTTCTTGACCATTTTCAATCATAACGGCTCTTCTTGTCCATTTTCCCATAAAAATCATGAGAAATGCCATAATTAGCACAATACCGCCCCGAATCTCGATAAAAAAGCCTTGACTTCCCAAGGCATAAACCAAAGCAGCAATAACCATTGTTCCGGCAATATCTACATTAGAAGCCATTCCTGAAGCCCCTAACGCCCACCAGGGGAAGTTTCCGAGGTGATAGTCGTCTAGATCGCTTTTGGTGTGTAGGAAACGCCATAAACCAGCAATGTCTTTATTTTTAACTAGAGGTTTGATCTCTTTTCTGTTATAAAATAAAGGGGGCATAAAGCCAATCATCAGGGTAAGAATTAAATAAGTGAAGATAATTAAATAATCAATAGTTTGCATATACTTTTAGAGACAAGGGACTTGGGACGCAAAATTAACATGAATTGTGTTAATTGGCAAGATATATGAGAATAATTTCTAAATAGGACGTTTTTTCTTGTACAATGTTTCGATTATTTTTTGCTATTGATGTTAACTTTAGCCACAAGTTAGGGAATCCTAACATTAGCATTACCTAGATAAGTTGATTTTGAACTATAATTTAGTACAGTACGAGATTACTTACTGGCTGAATGTAATGATTGTCTGGGTAAAGATAAATTATTCTTTATGGGAATACTGTAAAACAAATGACAAATTCTGGCTCTCATTTAAAAGAAGATAGCAACGACTTAGTTAAACTGAATTATAATCATTTTCTCGATCAAATTATTGATGTTTTAAATGGGGATAACTCTCAAAAACTGTTCAAGGTATCTGAAGATAGTAAACGGTTATTAATGAATGTTGATGAACTTGCTTATCAAGTTTCTCAGTTATCTATCAATGATCCTTTTATTAGTCAACCTTTCGGAACAAAATGTGCATCTATTAATTTTTTTGAAGGAATAGAAAAAAATTTTAGTGATAAATTACATCAAATTCAAGCAAGGGTTAAAGAATTATTAGAGAATGAGTTACCACAAGAAAACAATCAATCTGTTTCTATCCAAACCTTTCTAGAGAGTATCGCTACACCTTTAGAAAGTTTAAAAGGTAAAGTTAATAATAATGGTATCAGTTTTAATTATCCTTTTGATCAACAATATACTAATTTACAAAAACAACGGTTAACCTTACCTAAAGATGAACAAAATATTCCCCCATTACTCAGATTACATAAACTCGGCATAACGGTCAAACAACCGACTAGCTTTGTGAATGAATTAAGAAGTAGTTTAGAAAATTATCTTGAGATAAATTTTGAAGAGGAAAAAGAGGATTTAATAGAGAATATTATTGATCCTTTATTTGACAATCAAAACAAACAAGATAATGATATTTATAAATTAAAGAAATTAATGAAAGAAGAAGCACTAGGAAAAATAAAGAAAGCAGCAAGTATTAAATACTTAGAATTTTTGTATGAAAAAGTTCAAGATGATGAAGATGCAATTTATCTAAAGGATTTAATTAGACGACTAAAGTTAATAGAAACTTATATTAATGATGAAAATAAACCCGATGATCATTATACAGTTTCTTATCAAGGTATTGAATTTAATTTCCGTCAATTTTTTAATAATTCCTATGCTTTTGATTCCTTACCCATTATTTCACAAATTGAAGGATATTTAGGAGAGATGAATGATAGAGATAAAGACAAACAAGAATTTGTTTTTGGAATGAAACTAAAATTAAATGGACAAGTCCAAACATCTAAAGGAGAAAGTTCTTTTGATTATCATATTAACTTCCTAGACTTAGATAATAAGGAAAATAAAGATAAGTTAGATAATGAAATTGAAAAAGGTAAATTTATCAGAAAACTTTTAAAAGTTGTATTTTTATATTACTTCATTTTTGCTTCTCGTAGTAATCCATTAGATAAAGAAAAAGATTATAATTTATCATCAGAATTAGAATATGATCCAGTACAAAACTTTGAAACAAAGATGTTACGCATACTAAAAGGAAAAGATGAACAAGCTAAGAAAAACTTATTTAATAATATAAAAAAAGGTTTTGAACAATTCCATGTACCTTTTAAAGTAAATAAATTAAGAAATTTGTTAATCAAGTACCTTGAAGACAAAACATTATTTAACACTAAACCATACACTTTAAAAGTTAGCATCAGTCAAGGTATTTTAGAAAAAGATCCAGATACAGTCAATCGAATCTTTAATGATAAGTTAGGTAAAAAAGAAGCTTTAAAGTATATTTCAGTAGATGATAACACTAAGATTGATAATGAAGCATTGTGTAGTTTATCGGTTGATATAAAATTTAATGATATTCAATACTTTAGGGGTAATGAAGAACAAAGGTTTAGTATGAAGTATGATTTAGAAGGAATTAAGACTATACCTATGATTCTAACCCCTCAAGAAGATCAGTGTCGTAGAATTTATAAACAACAACTAAAAAATCAAGCTTCTTTAGTTTGTAATTATAATCATGAACGTCTTAAAAAAGAAATTTTTAAGACGGAAGATGATCCTAAGATGTTTTGGTATCAGTTAACTTTCTCCTTGTTAACTTATCTCAGCTTAAAATTATTAATAGATTTAACAGAAGAAAAGCTATTTATTCTCTTATAATTTAACACGGGAGCGCGAAAACTCCTATCTTTTAAGTAGGAGATGAAGCGCGACTCGGCTAATTTATTAGCCGTGAACATCGACTTATGAAAAAGCATTAAGTGGTATCATGATGCCGTTGTTCT
>JASJDN010000142.1 GCA_030065205.1 Crocosphaera sp. | reverse complement strand
ATCGTTCCAACGTTCTGTCGTCATAGTGTTTCCTTGATGTTGATTTTTTACTCTATTTTACTTACTAACTCAAAAAATTAGAATCTATTATAACTTCATTAACCTTCTCCCTTTCCTGGTGTTAAAAAAGATACTCCGTCCACTAATGTATTAAATCTTCTAACTGATGACTGATAACTGATAACTGATCACTGGTCACTACTAACATTGATATACTATTCTTAGAGATTGCTATCATATCGAGGGATAAATTTAGTCACTAATGCAACCTACTGACTCTGACAAGTTCACCGAACAAGCCTGGGATGCTATCGTAAAATCGCAAGAAGTCGCCCGACGCTTCAAAAATCAAAATCTAGAAGTCGAACACATCATCTTAGCCCTTCTAGAACAGGAAAAAGGCTTAACTTTGCGAATTTTAGAACGGGCCGAAATTGATATCCCTCGGTTACGGCAACAGGTTGAAACCTTTACCAACCGACAAGCAAAATTTGTCACCGTTGAACAGCTATACTTGGGACGTAGCTTAGATGTAATGCTTGATCGCGCCGATGCTTCCCGTGAAAGTTGGGACGATAAATATATCTCAGTCGAACATTTATGGGTTGGCTTTGCAGAAGATGAACGCATTGGACGACGCTGTTTACGCAGTTTTAACCTTGACCCCCAAGACTTAGAACAGGCCATAAAGTCAGTGCGAGGAAGCCAAAAAGTCACCGAACAAGATCAAGAAGATCGTTATGAAGCCTTAGATAAATATGGCCGCGATCTCACCGAAGCAGCAAGAGAAGGAAAGCTAGATCCCGTAATCGGTAGAGATGAAGAGATAAGACGAATTATTCAAGTATTATCCCGTCGTTCTAAAAATAATCCCGTTTTAATTGGAGAACCCGGTGTTGGAAAAACAGCGATCGCAGAAGGACTGGCACAACGCATCATTAACGGAGATGTGCCAGAATCTCTCAAAAATCGGCAATTAATCTCTCTAGATATGGGTAGCTTAGTGGCAGGGGCAAAATTACGGGGACAGTTCGAGGAACGCTTACAAGCTGTAATGAGAGAAGTCACCAGTTCTGATGGCCACATTATCCTCTTCATCGATGAACTCCACAACGTGGTAGGAACAGGTTCACGGGAAGGGAGTTCGATGGATGCAGGAAACCTCTTAAAGCCGATGTTAGCACGGGGAGAATTGCGCTGTATCGGTGCAACCACCCTAGATGAGTACCGGAAGCATATTGAGAAAGATCCCGCCTTAGAACGGCGTTTTCAGCAGGTGTATGTGAAGCAACCCACTGTAGACGACACGATCTCAATTTTAAGAGGACTCAAAGAACGCTACGAGGTCCATCACGGGGTGAAAATAACCGACTCTGCTTTAGTCGCTGCAGCTAACTTATCCCATCGTTATATTACTGATAGATTTCTCCCTGATAAAGCCATTGATTTAGTAGACGAAGCGGCGGCAAAATTAAAGATGGAAATTACATCGAAACCCGTGGAATTAGAAGATGTAGATCGACGCTTGATGCAGCTACAAATGGAAAAGTTATCGTTAGAGGGAGAAGAAACTCGACCCGGAATAATGGTTGATAAAGCGTCAAAAGAACGCTTAAAGAAGATAGAAGAAGAAATTAAAGAATTAGAAGAAATTCACGAAAATTTAGGCAATCAATGGCAATCTGAAAAACAGATGTTAGAAGAAATTAATGCCTTAAAAGAAGAAGAAGAACAGTTAAGAGTCCAAATTGAGCAAGCAGAACGGGCTTACGATCTCAATAAAGCTGCTCAATTAAAGTATGGTAAATTAGAAGGATTACAACGGGATTTAGAAACAAAAGAAACAAAATTAATTGATATTCAATCCCAAGGAGAAACTTTATTAAGAGAACAAGTAACTGAATCTGATATTGCCGAAATTGTAGCAGGATGGTCAGGTATTCCTGTTAACCGTTTATTGGGGTCAGAACGGCAAAAATTACTAGACTTAGAAGGTCATTTACACCAACAAGTTATTGGTCAAGAAGAAGCGGTTTCCGCCGTTGCTGCAGCCATTCGTCGCGCTAGGGCCGGGATGAAAGACCCTTCCCGTCCCATTGGTTCCTTTTTATTTATGGGACCAACAGGCGTAGGAAAAACAGAATTAGCGAGAGCGTTAGCAGCCTTTCTTTTTGACTCTCAAGATGCCATGATTCGCATTGATATGTCCGAATACATGGAAAAACACGCCGTTTCTCGGTTAATTGGTGCGCCTCCTGGGTACGTCGGTTACGATCAAGGGGGACAGCTATCAGAAGCGGTTCGCCGTCGTCCCTATTCCGTTATCCTTTTGGATGAAGTAGAAAAGGCACATATTGACGTTTTTAACATTTTATTACAAGTGCTTGACGATGGACGCATTACCGATTCTCAGGGTCGTGTCGTCGATTTCCGTAATGCTATCATCGTGATGACCAGTAATATTGGTAGCGAATATATTTTAAATTTAGCAGGAGATGATGACAATTATGAAGCCATGCAGAAGAAAGTTTTGCAAGCATTACGAAAGCATTTTCGCCCTGAATTTTTGAATCGTATTGATGATTTAATCATTTTCCATACCCTCAAAAAACAGCAATTACGACGTATTGTTACCCTGCAACTTAAGCGCATTGAACGGTTACTAAAAGAGCAAAATATTAACATAGAATTGAGTGATTCTGCCCTTGATTATATTGTGAATTCTGGTTACGATCCTGTGTATGGTGCAAGACCGTTAAAACGGGCAATTCAACGGGAATTAGAGAACCCTATTGCTACCAAAATATTAGAGATGACTTTTAATTCTGGGGATACAATTTTTATTGATTGTAAAGATAATAAGCTACTGTTTGATAAGACAAAAGAGGAAGAAGTTCCCAGTGTTGAAGTTGAAGTGGTTTCTTAATTGTCGGGTGGGTATTGTCCATCTTACGGTAACTCCACCGAAGTCGGTTTGGCAATATGAGGGAGTCCCCAGCCTAACTTTTCTCGTAAAACACGGAAAAACTCAGGTTCTTCCAAGCGAATAAACCGCGCAGCATAACGAGACTTTTCCACGTGAATTCTATCTTCGGGTAACACATAACACCCTCCATTCCCATCTACTACCAACACCATACGGTTAGGCGTTGCAGGAAAAATACTCACCGCTTCCTTATCCGAAAATACCAACGAACGGGAAGCCAGGGAATGGGGGCAAATAGGGGCTAATTGCAACACGGGTACATCCGGAGTCACCACTGGACCCCCCGCACTTAAAGAATAGGCTGTAGACCCGGTTGGTGTAGATAAAATCAAACCATCTGCGGCAATATCCACCGGCGCGTGTCTACCAATTGTTATCTCAAAATGACACATACTGGTCAACGGTTCGCGGTGAATGACCATTTCATTGAGGCATAATGCTTCCCATAATAAAACTTTCTCGCGATAGAGTTGTACCGTCAACATGGTACGTTCCTCCACCTCGTAGTCCCCTGCTATCACTTTGTCTAAGACTTCCGATAGTTGGTTAAGATAAACTTCTGTTAAAAAGCCCATGTGTCCTGTATTCACCGTCAATAAAGGAATACCACAGGGGGCCAACTGTCGATAGGCCGACAACACGGTACCATCTCCCCCCAAAACCATAGCAAAAGCCATATCTTGATCGAAATTAGGGGGAATCAAATGATCGATGGAGGTATGACAGACAGGACCTTCGGGCTGAGAATAGCCAAGGAGTCCTCCTCGGCCAGTCTCTAAAACAACAGTCCAGCCTTTTTCCGTCAACTGAGTTTGTAAATCTTGAGCAGCTTTACAAGCGACGGGTTTGAGATCGTTATAAATAATGCCGATTTTTGGCACAACAAGTTATCCTGGATCAGCGTTGACTTACACAGAAGATTTAAAAGGGGTTTTCTTTTTCTTCTTCGCCTTGCTCTTTTCGTAATCGATTTCTTTGAGCTTTTTAAGAATACGATTGAAATACTCTTGAAAATAAGCTTCTAAAGTAGTCGTTTCTTTGGCATCAACCCCCAGCGTTTTATAAACTTCGTCCATTGAGGCATTTAAGGGTTTACCACTGGCTAAAACTTCAGCAAACGCTAGGCGGTCAGAAATATTATACGTCCATTGGAAGAAACGAGTAAAGCTACGTAGAAATCTTAGCAGTCCCAAGGGAACACGGGCAATTTTGACTCGTTTATCCGATAGTCTCTCGCACAAGGCAATAATTTCTTCTGCTGTCCATGCTTTTGTCCCCACCATTGGATAGGTTTGCTTTTGGGTTTCGGGAACTTCTAAGGTACGAATGGTTAACTTAGCCGCGTCTTGGGTGTCCATATAGGCAATAGGTCCACTTTGTCCAGTAATCCAAACCGCTTGATTATCGAGGATAGGAACGGCGTATTGACCAATTAAACCCTGCATAAAGCCACAAGGCCGTAAAATAGTATAGTTTAAGCCTGATTCTTCTAAAAATTTCTCAGTACAGTGTTTAATCTTCATTAACGGCACATCGGGATATTTCTCAGCATCGAGAATAGAAAAGAAAATATAACGGTCAATACCGGCTTTTTTAACCGCTTGAATTAAGTTAACTTTGCCATCCCAGTCTATTGCTTTCATGGAAAGGCTATCGGTAGCCCGCGCTGCTGCTGCGTCGATAACGGCTTCCATTCCTTCTAAGATAGGGGGTAGGGTTTCAGGTTTACAGATGTCCCCCATCATTAACTCTGCACCCCATTCTTTTAAAAAAGCTGCTTTTCTCGCATTTCTAACCAAACAACGGACTTCATGTCCTTCATCTAAGGCACGACGGGCTATCTGTCGCCCTAGTGTCCCTGTTGCACCGACGATTAATAACTTCATTTATATAAATTTGTAATGTTTCTTAACGTTTCTCTAAGATATTAACAGAAAGTTACGCCCTTTGGGTATTTTGCCTAAGATTAAAGAGAAAATATTAATTGTTAATATAGTTTTGATAGATTTAGAGGAGTCTTGAACTCAATGATTGCAGAGATTGATAAAACAGCGATCTCCATCGACCAATTCCTCGATTGGTATCCAGAGAGTTCACAAAGCTGCTACGAATTAAGGCGTGGGGTCGTTGTTGAGATGCCAAAACCGAGGGGCAAACATTCAGAAATTGCTGGATTTTTGATTAAAAGTTTGAATTCAGTGATTGACAAGATGCAGGTTCCTTATTTCATCCCCAGAGAGTGTATTATCAAAATCTCAAACAATACAGGGTACGAACCAGATGTAACAGTGATTAAGCGACCCAACTTAGGGAATGAACCCCATTGGGAAAAAGCATCAGTCATTGAGAATGGGGAGTCTGTTGTTTTAGCTGTTGAGGTAGTATCAACTAATTGGCGAGATGATTATGGGTTAAAAATGACGGATTATGAGAGTATAGGTATTGATGAATATTGGATTGTAGATTATCTGGGAATCGGGGGCCGGCGTTATATTGGTTCCCCAAAACAACCAACGATTACAGTTTGTAAATTGGTGAATGAAGAATACGAACTCCAACAATTTCGCAAAGGCGATCACATTTTATCTACAGCATTTCCAGAATTAAATCTGATAGCTGAACAAGTATTTACTGCAGGGGTTTAGGTATTGCTTTATTGTCTCCATAGTAGTTAAAACAATGTCTTACAGTGATTTTACATTACCTGATAGTTTAAAACTATTTGAATTAAAATCTTGCGAAATACCTGATCTTTTTAAGGATGTCGAACCTTTAGACGCGAGTAACTTTCTAAAAAATAGTTTAGAAGATAATTTGATTGTAGCATTAGGAAGTAATACAGAAAAATCTCGCTCTGAATTAATTATTACCCCGATTTTACTTGAATTAAGAAAGAAATTTAATAAAAAAATTAGTTTTTTTTCTGGGGTTGATTTTACGATTGATTCTACTAGAGTATTAAATGGTAATTGTGATTTTTTGATTAGTGGTTCTGAAGAATTATTATTTATTAAACATCCTGTGATTACTATCGTTGAAGCTAAAAAAGAAGACTTAATTGGAGGGTTAGGTCAATGTTTAGTAGAAATGGTGGCTGCTCAAATTTTTAATCAACGGGAAGGACAACCCATATCTAGTATCTTGGGAACGGTAACATCAGGAACTAATTGGCGTTTTTTAAGATTGAAAAATGAACAAGTTGAAATTGATTTAACTGAATATTATTTAAGTGATCTTGATAAAATTTTAGGAATTTTGGCTCATGGAATTAAAGAAAATACTTTACTGTAACTTTCCTGACTGTTACTTTTAAGTTCTTTTTGGGGAACAATAAGATAGTCAGTTTTATTAATCGTATTTATTCATGATAGAAAGTAGCTTAGTAACCGGGTATCGACTCTCAGGACATACTGATAAGGTGAAGTCTTTAGCATTTCATAAAAATGGTGTATGGTTAGCAAGTGGTAGTAGGGATAAAACTGTACGGGTTTGGGACATTAACAAGCAGTCAAGTATTGTTTTTGAAGGACATAAAGATAGTGGTTGGTTTCCATCAGTTAATTGTGTCGCTTTTCATCCTCATAAAAACATAGTAGCAAGTGGTAGCAAGGATAAATCAATTAAGTTATGGTCATTAGAAACTCAAACAGAGATTAAGTCACTGACTGGACATTCTGAAAAGATAAATGCTATTGCATTTCACCCCCATCAAGAAATTTTAGCCAGTGCAAGTCATGATAAATTAGTTAAGCTATGGTCAACAGAAACTGGGAAAAATATTTGTTCTTTAGAGGGACATTCTGATCATGTTTTATCCGTTGCTTTTAGTCCCGATGGAAAGCTTTTAGCTAGTGGAGGAGATGGTAATGATAAAACCATAAGAATCTGGGATTTAGCCAATAATAAAACTAAAATTTTAACAGGACATTCTGACTGGTTTGGTGGTATTTCTGCTATTCTTTTTAGTCGTAGGGGAAAAGTTCTTATTAGTTGTAGTCATGATAAAACGATTAAATTTTGGTTAGTGGAAACGGGAGAAGAGTTACTGACTTTAACAGGCCATACTGATAAAGTCACTTCTATTGCTTTGAGTTCCAATAATACATTTTTAGTCAGTGGAAGTAAGGATAAAACATTGAAATTATGGAACTTAAAAGAAAAGCGATGTATAGCTTCGGTTTCTCATCAAAATAAGGTTTACGCTGTCGCTATTAGTCCTGATAATAAGACTATTGTCGCTGGTTGTAGTGGTGGAGAAATTTGTCTATATTCTTTTGAATCATTGGTTAATTAATATTATAGTGATGCTAGGAATCAATGACTACTAATCCCTAGTATCACTAAATTAATCTATTTTAAACTGTTATGGAAACGGGTTTTCCTATGATTGAAGGTTCAGGAATAGGTTGACCATCTTCTTTTAGTGTGTCAATGTATAATTCAATTGCTTCCTTAATATTTTCCTCTGTTTCTGCTAAGGTTTTACCTGTAGAAATACAACCAGGTAAGTCGGGAACGTAAGCAGAATAATTATTTCCAGCTTGTTCAAAAATTACGTAATATTCTTTCATTTTTATGTTTTTGATATATTTTATTTTGAATCTGGTTGATAATATTCATGGGTTAAAAAGGGAACCGCAATTAATTCTCCTTTCCCATCTCCTACGGTTACGTTTAATCCTTCTCCACCTGCTTTTGTTTTAACATAGGCTAACCCGATAAACTCATCTTCTATTGCTGTACAACTGGTTAAAATTCCTACTTTATTATCATCAACTGTCACCGTACTTCCTGGGGTGACTAACTTATTCAATTTAACCCCCCAAAGACGCTGTTTAACCCCTTGATAAGTGTTTAATCTAGCAATGGTTTCTTGTCCAATGTAACACCCTTTATCAAAGGAAATCGTTGACCATAAACCAGTTTCTAAGGGGTTATAATCTTCGGTTAATTCTTGATCGGGATAAGGCCGTCCCTGCTTAATTCTTAATTGTTCCCAAACGCGATCGCCGATAGGTTTAATATCTAAATTAATCAATTGTTCCCAAACAGTCTTGGCTAACTTTTCAGGGACAATTAAAGTATATCCAGGAAGCTTTAACCCTGTATCATAACCGATGATAATTTTCTCATCATTGATGGTTACAAAATCATGGGTTTTAGGTAATAATTTAGTGATGGTTTGATTAGCTGTATCCCAGTTATTTAACGTTGTAGTCGCTTGATTCCCAATAATGGTAAAAATGGCATTTTTATCAGAAATGTCGCTAATTTCCACCTTATCCATCGGGAAAATGTAACGATCCATCCACTCATATAAGAACTTTCTACGGTTAGGAGAGACTAATAGAAAAATGCTATCTTCTGCAAAATAAGCAGTTACTAAATCGAGGGTTCTTCCTGTAGAATTGACGAAAACTGTGTCACATAACTGTCCAGGTTTGAGACTATTAATATTATTCGTGGTTTGATTATGGAGAAATCTTAAACGATCTTCTCCTGTTAATTGCAAGAGTCCCCAATGACTGCGATCGCAAATCACAACATTATCATAAGCACTTTTAAAACCCTGACTATCATTACCAAAACTTTCGATAATGTTTCCATCTTCTGTCAAAATAGCACCGAATTTCTTTTGTATTTCTCTTAATTCTTTTAGCATAATTAATTTCAAATTTTAGGGAAGTTATCGATAATAGTTTGAATAATTTCTTGGGTTTTTGTTTCTAAGTATTGCCAATTAATGGCGGGTTCTTCATTAAAAAGATTGTCATCAATCTCTACTATTATACTGTCTTGAGCTAAATTTTCTGAAGACAATTGATAATCAACAAAACAAACTTTAAAACAAATATCCCAGATACTTATGGTAACAGAATCTTCCTCATGGGTTAAGATTAACTGATAACCAGGAAAAGGTTCTTGTACTTCTTCATAAGTAGCCACCAAATTGCTTTTTTCTAGTTGTTTACGAAGGTTATCCATTACCCGAATAAAGGCGGGTTGCATCAACATTTCTGCTTTTTCCCAGTCTGTTGCATTCTTAAAAGTTGGCTTCATTAATTAACCATTGATAATGAACAATTCAAAAAAGAATGTTAGGTTCACTTATTTTACCATTATTAGATTCAACGTTGGGTCTATCTTGTAGGTTACAATAAGGACGACTGAAGCTTAAAGGGGCTTCTAAGGCGTGGTTTTCAAGAAACCGATGATCACTCATAATTTTATCAGTTCTTCCGTCATAAACTACCTGACCTTTACTTAAGATAATGGTTCGATCGCATAATTCCCAAGCCATATCGAGATCATGGGTTGCTACGATTAGGGTTAAAGGTAAATTATAGAGTAAATTAATCAGTTGACGACGAGAACGGGGATCAAGTTGAGCTGAGGGTTCATCTAATACCAATACTTGGGGTTCCATGGCCAAAACACCAGCAATAGCGACTCTTTTTTTCTCTCCTCCTGAGAGGTTATCGGGGTTACGAGAAGCGTAGATTTCTGGGTCAATATTAACCGCTTCCATTGCTTCTAATACTCTCAATTTTAACTCATTCCCTTTGACTCCTCTATTCATCGGACCAAAGGCCACATCTTCCCAAACTGTAGGCATAAATAATTGATTATCAGGGTTTTGAAAGACTAGGCCGACAAAGTTACGAATATGGACTAAATTTTTATTATGAATTGTCCATTCTCCTATGGTTATTTCTCCTGTTTGGGGTAAAAAAATACCGTTCAAGTGAAATTGTAAGGTAGATTTTCCTGAGCCATTCGCACCAATTAAGGCAACTTTTTCATTAGCTTTAATTGATAAATTAATATTATCAAGGGCTAAATTGCCATCAGGATAACGATAACTCAAATTTTTGATGAAGACTGGATTATGGTGCATAATTAGATACTAACAAAACCCCTCACTTAACTCTAGGATAACTTAACTCTTAACTAGAAGCACTGGTATAAAATCTTAAGGCAAATTGCCAAAAGTAATGAGAAATCACTAACAAAAATATGGCTAATAATCCTGAAAATAATAACCATGTTTCTTGACTTTTTCCTAATAAAGTTTCAGCCGGAACTGTGGTTAAAAAAGCGACAGGAACCACAAACGTAAAGAAATTTTGATAGACAGTCGGATAAGCGGAAATGGGATATCTTCCAGCTTCTAATAGACCTCTTAATACTTCAGTTACATTGTATATTTTCACAAACCAAATACTGGTCGCTCCTAACATAAACCAAATACTATATAGGCTAATTATAGCAAATCCTACTGTTATTATACTTAAAAAATAATTAGGAATATTTAAGTTTAATTGAAAACTAGCATAAATAATAATTAGTAAACCAAAAATAATATCAGAAAAACCCCAAGGGGAAATACTTCTTAGAGATAACCAATATTGACTGCTAATGGGTTTAAGGAGGATAAAATCTAGAGTTCCTTGTTGCACTTGTTCGACAATACGATTCAAATTAGGCACTAATAATGTAGCAGAAATGCCTTGTAGAAAGGTGAACATTCCTAAAACAATTAAGGATTCGTTCCAACTCCATCCCTCAAAAGTATAATTGGTTCTGTAAAATAGAAATAAAGTAAAAATACTGCCTGTTAAATTTGTTAAACTACTTAACACCGCAATTAAGAAGTTTAAACGATATTCCAATTCTGCTGCGATCGCTGTTATCCAAAATAACTTTAAAACTTTCAAATAGACTTTGATTTTATTCATTTTTAAATTTAAGGCATCCATTCCAACATAAGACTAAATTGACTATCTTTTTTTACCCGTGAATTTTGTTTTTCTATTTCCGTTGCTAGGCGAATTTGTTTAGTAACAGCATAACCAAAAGATACATTAGTAACACCGACTTCATCATCATCTCCAGGGGAAATAAACGTATGAGAAACTGAAATATCAGCAGCCCCAGAACGAGATAAAGGAAAGATAATCTTCCCCCCAATATTAACCCCATCTTCTGAATAATTATTGGTACTAATCGAACGATAACCTAATACGGGAGCAACATTGACATAATAACCTAAAGGTAACACATAATATTGTAAATTAACCCCTCCTGCGTCCCGTTTTCCAAAAGAAGTTTCGTAGTCTCCACTAATCGTTAAACCGGTGCGACCAATAAAGATATCATCCACAGAAATATGAAGCCCTCCATCATGTTCAGTAGAGGGGAATTCTGCATATCCGATCCCCACTCTAGTGCGAAAACTCGGATCATGATTAATATCTTCTAACACATCAGGAACCCCTTTCATCCATTTTTGTAATACAGGACTATTATTAATAATTTCTGGAGGTAAATCAAGGGAATTTTCAGCACTAGAATCAGGGGTTTGACTGTAAACTGTTTCAGGGATGATACAAGATATCGTCAATGTTATTACAATGTAAACAGCCTTAAATTTTGACTTAACTTTCTCAAACAACATAATAAAAATTGGGTTGAGATACGGGGTTAATCAATGTGACTTAAATTAAAACAAAAATCACCAACAGGTTGCAAAATAACTAGACGACCTGTTCCTTCACTATAAGATAATTGAATCTCTAAATAATTTAAAGGAAGATAAGGCAATTTTTCTGGCCATTCGATGGCAGTAATACCTGGTAAGACTTCTCCTTCTTCCCAATATTGTTCTAAATATAATCCTGCTACGGCTTCAGGTTCGAGGCGATACAAATCTAAATGATACAAGGGTAAACGTCCTTCGTGGTACTCGTTGATCAGAGTAAAGGTAGGACTAACGATGGGTTCCGTGATGCCTAAACCCTCTCCTATGCCTTGTACTAAGGTGGTTTTCCCTGCACCTAAGTCCCCTTTAAGCAACAAAACAGACCCTTCAAGTAAATTTTGACCTAATTTCTGGCCAAGGGTCTTGGTTGCCTCAAAATTAGGTAAGGGTATGAGATTATTGGGTTTTATCATCTTGATTACCATGAATCAAAAAGCGTACTTCTTCGAGTAGGATATTAAATCTTTGATCATTTTCAGCTTGTCGTTGACTGATTTTTTCCATATTTTCTTCAAACCTATCCATTCTTTGTTGATGTTGAGCAGCCACTTGTAATAATGCTTGGGTTGTAACTCTCAAACCATCTACACTGTCTCGGACTTCTGCAACACTATCTCGGACTTCTGCAACACTGTCTCGGACTTCTGAAACACTATCTCGGACTTCTGCAACACTGTCTTTTACTTGCTCAACACTCGAGGCCAACTCATCGAGCATTTCATCAGTCCAACGTTTTGTGGTCATTTTTTCATCTCCAACTTACTTTATTTACCATTTAATTATCCTATTTTACTTGTTTCAATCTGGGATCTTCTGGGAACTTCATAAGTCATGAAATCACGAGCTAAAATAGTATTAGGAAAAATCGTCCTTGCTTCATTTAATAAATCATTCAACTGAAGGGCATTTCCTGGGGCATAACGGGGGCTAAAATGGGTCATGATCAGTTGTTTAACCTGGGCTGCTAAAGCCACCTGTGCAGCCATTGTCGACGTGGAATGAAGACGATCAAAAGCCAGTTGTGCATCTTGGTGGGCAAAAGTCGCCTCATGGATCAACACATCCGCATCTTCTGATAAAGCGATCGCTCCTTCACAAAATACCGTATCCGTACAATAGATGACTTTTCGGCCGACTTCTTTCTCTCCACATAAAGTTTGCCCTCGAATACGACGGCCATCGCTTAACGTCACCGTTTTCCCCTGTTTGAGTTCCCCATAAACCGGCCCTGGAGGAATACCCAAAGCTTTGGCCTTTTCCACATTAAAGCGTCCTGGACGGTCTTTTTCTGCGATACGATAACCATAGGCTGGAATCCGATGTTTTAGTAGGCCACAACTGACGGTAAACTCAGCATCTTCGTAGAGAATACCGGGATGAATGGGATGGAAGCGGATATGATGAGGTAGCTTAAAATGGGAGTATTTGGCGCAAGCGTGTAGATAATCTTTTAATTCGGGGGGCCCGTAAATTTCAATGGGTTGGCCGCTTCCTGCTAACCCACAACTGGCCAATAAACCGGCTAACCCATAAACGTGATCGCCGTGCATATGGGTGACAAAAATGCGAGTAATTTGGGATATTTTAACGTCACTGCGTAAAAGTTGATGTTGGGTTCCTTCTCCGCAGTCAAATAACCAGACTTCGGCCCGTTGAGGTAGTCTTAGGGCTACACTAGAAACATTACGCGAGCGCGTTGGCACACCGGAACTGGTTCCTAAAAAGGTAATCTCCACAATTTATCTATCATATTGGACATTCGTTTATTTATTGTATCTAGATTCAGTATGAGAAGGGAAGAGATTAAGATTGAAAAAGAGTTAGAACCATTAATTAATGATCCTCGATTCTTTTCTTATCGAAAGGTTTTTACAGAGTTTCGTTTTGGGTTCAGACATCAAGC
>JASJDN010000030.1 GCA_030065205.1 Crocosphaera sp. | reverse complement strand
ATTATTTTTACTGTTGTTCATTGTTCCTTTTTCTTTCTATAGACTTGTGCTAATTTATCAATCCATTCTTGTTCCAAATACCATCCTTCACGATAAAAAGCGACATCAGTAAGATATTGTTTTAAATCACCATTGCGTTTTAAATCAATGAGTACAGCATAAGTAGCATTGATACAGTTTATGAAAGTAGTTTGATTATATTGTTTTGCTAGTCCCCATAAATCTACAATAAGATCATAGCTTCCATCAGAATTACGACTATACCCTAAATCATAGTCTCCTTTGGGTGGGATACAAACCACATCACATCTCGTTCTTTGACCATTATAGCCCCGTATATCATGATCTATTTTAACTTTTAAATTCAAATGAATAAAGGTTAAGATTAACACATCAGGATCACTCGATTTTGTTCTTAGAGTAGAGAAATGTGTCATGTTAGTCTTCCTAATTTTGATGAACTATACTTCTAAGAGCCATCAATGCTTGATGATTAGTAATTGAAAACTTAGCAAGTATTCTATAATCACTTCTTTGTTTTACTAAAGATATCAATTCAGAATCCATACCCCAATAGTCAGCTAATTTTGTTGCTGTCTTTTCATAAATATCTGTTTTTATTCTATATGGTCTAAGTATTTCTTTTAATTTCTTATGTAGTTGACTGGAAATATTATCGAATAAACTAGATTTTTCCAGTTCAGAAAAACAATCAGCAGCTAACAATAAATTGATAAACTCATTATTCTCTCCATTCAAACTCATTAAATATTCAATTATTTTTATTGCGAATTTTGGTTCTATCATACCAGAAATTAACCTTAAAACCTCATGCCAACTTTCATCTTGCCAATGTTGACTAAATACCTCATTTTTTAATCCTTCTAATGATAGCGTTTTATCTTTTTCAAACCGCCACACAAACTCACTTGCACAGAAATATTCTAAAAATGTCCGATGAACAAACCCATAATGTCCCTCTTGTCCAATGACTCCTAAAGAACATAACATAAAATTGCGGTGACGTAACTGATGAATCATTAATTGTGCAATTTCTCTCGAATGATCAAAACATTTAGATTGAAGATAATCAAATAAAATGGTTTCTAAATCTTCCTCACTAATAATATTACCAGCTAACCCTGCTTTATTTGACTGCATAAAATACGCAATTTTACGACACATTGCTGCTTTATGGTTATAAGTTAAGGTTTGATAATTAATTCTTTCATCTTGAGGTAATGATTTTTTATAATCAAATTCATACAATAAAATACGAGAACACTGATAATATAATTCTGCTCTTTCTCTAGGTAATTCTTGGGAACGATTTAAAATTGCCATCATGGTTAATAATAGGGGATTACCTGATAACTGTTTAATGGCAGAAAAATTCTCAATTCCTTGTTTTAATCTGGTCTGGTAATATTGTTTATCTTGTTCGGTATCACTGGTTAATGTATGCCATTTTTCACTAAATTCTTCTATTTGTATTTTATCTAAATCTTGAATCATATAATGGGTAAAATTAGCGTCTCTGAGGGAAGAATGATCGTAACCAATGAGACGAGACGTAACAATAACTTGAATGTTAGGATAATCTTGTGTCAGGTCATGAATTTGTTTAATAATAACCTTTCGTTGTTGTAAATTAAACACTTCATCTAATCCATCAAACATGACTAAAGCATGACCTCTCTTTAAGGTTTCATGTAAATCATGCTTGTTTAAATGTCCTACCCATCCACTGCTTTTATGAATAAAGTCTAAGAAATCTTGACATTCTTGACGACTCCACGCTTGAATATAATCCCGTAATTCAATTAATAAGGGGATGGGTTTAACGGTTAATTCTTTTGTTGGTAATTCTGTCCATCTTATGGCTAAATATTTTAGTAAGGTTGATTTTCCTGAACCGGGATCACCTAAAATCACAAAATAATTATTCTGTTTCTTGTTTGTTTCTGAAATAGTAATTAAAGATGAAGATTTTTCTTCAATTACATCTAATACAGATTGAGCCATTTGACTAGCATAAATTTGCTGTAATCTTTGTAATTTTTCTAAAGTATATTCTTGTTCTAATTGTCCACTTCTTTTTAATTTATCTTGATATTCTTTGGGTATTTCATATATTTTTGGCAAATATTCTTGACATTGCCTCACGTTTTGAATAATAAAAATGTCCCACAGTGGAATACGACGATCTTGAATGGTATGATCAAGTCCATCTAAAGGAAGATGTTTGTATCTCTCTCGTAATGTTTCTCTGTAAGCATCTAAATTATAATCAGGTTGAATGTCTTGATTATTAGCAATTTTTTCTAAGTTCTGAGAGTCTAATATTTCCCTTAATTGATGATTGTCTCTTAATAAAGACTTAAGTTCACGAACATATTTTATAGCTAATCTATTCCAATCAAATTCCTCTGGTAATGACAATAAATTGTTATTTTTCCAAATCTCATCTAACCCTATTGTATTAATTCTCTTGATGTTGTCTTGGAAAGGACTCCCTAAAATTTCTCGAACGCTTTTAAACAATAGAAATTTCTTTAAAGGTTTAATATATTGCTTAACTTTTTGATTAACTTCATTGTCTTCTAACGTACAATCTTCCATTAAATAAGCTTCAATTAATTGATCTTGGAATAAGGTCAAAAACTTGCCTAATGCTTTTTTGACAGCTTTTTCCAAAGGTTCCCGTTGAAATGACTCAACGACACCCGATAACCTCCCTTTAAAAATATCTTTCAACCAATCTCTAATAGTATCTTCTGCAAAGTCTTCAACCACCGGCTTTAAAATCAGTCCCGTAGCTAAACCCCAAGTCACTAAATCAACCATTACATAGGATCTCTTATCAATATAATTATAATAGCAATAAAGTCATTTCAAGAATCATTATATATCATAATTCTTACGCTAAAATATTTCAATTTATTAAAAAATAATCATTTATATCTTAGGAACAATCTCCATTAACGCGGATTTAATTGCAGGATATTGGTATTGAAATCCTAACGCTAAGGTTTCTTTAGGTAAGACTTGTTGACCTTCTAAAACTACTTTTGATCCCTCTCCTAAAAGGACTTCTAAGGCAAAATCTGGCACCGGCAACCAAGAAGGACGATTCATCACTTCCCCTAGGGTTTCACATAATTCATTCATCCGCACAGGATTAGGTGCCGTGGCATTAAATGTGCCTACAATTCCTGTCCGTTTCAAAGACTCTTTAATTAACTGCACCAAATCATCAATATGAATCCAAGAAAACCACTGACGGCCACTTCCTAAAGGTCCACCAGCAAATAGTTTAAAAGGGGGAATCATCTTTGCTAATGCCCCACCTTTGCCTAAAACAATACCGATGCGTAAAATAACTAAACGCACATTGACTTTTCTGACTTCTTGTGCTTCACTTTCCCAAGCTTGACAAACTTCGGCTAAAAAATCATCACCAGGAGGGCTATTTTCATCAAAGGTTTTAGTTTCACTGGTACCATAATAACCAACGGCAGAAGGGTTGATTAAGACGGAAGGTTTATCCTTTGCTTTGGTAATCGCCTCGACAATTTTTCGCGTTCCCAACTGACGACTTTCTAGGATAGCTTTTTTATGTTCAGGACTCCATCTTTCTGCAATGGGTTCTCCTGCTAAATTAACCACAGCATCACACCCTGAAATTTTATCTTGCCATTCCCCTGATTCTGTGGCATTATAAGCAACAATTTCTACATTAGGGAACGTAGAAGCTGGATAAATCGTTTTGGCGCGATTAATATTGCGTGTGAAGACAATAAATTGATGACCTTCATCCTTTAAACTATTGACTAATCGAGTTCCCACAAATCCAGTTGCGCCAGTAATTGCGATTTTCATCGTATAAATCATTATTGTTACATTCCTTAGCATAGCTGATCTATGAGTGCTGATTCAAGATTTAGATTTAGTACACAATTACCTAAATAGTAAAATTACAGTACAATAAAGATGTTGTGTTATTCAGTTGCTTATGGTTGTTAATCAATCCCTTCCTCCCCAAAATATTGAAGCAGAAGAATCGATTTTAGGGGGAATTTTACTTGACCCTGAAGCGATGGGACGAGTGGTAGATTTAATGACCCCAGAAGCGTTTTATGTACAGTCCCATAAAGAAATTTATCAAGCAGCTTTAAAGTTACATGGACAGGGACAACCAACGGATTTTTTAACAGTAAAAAGTACCTTAGAAGACCATCATTTATTAGAACAAGTTGGCGGTTTAAATAAGTTAACTCAATTATTAGATAGAACGGTTTCTGCGGTTAATATTGACCGTTACGCAGCGTTAGTAATGGATAAATATTTACGCCGTCAATTAATTGCTGCGGGTCATGAAATTGTTGATTTAGGGTTTGAAACAACTCAAAACTTAGAGCTTGTTTTAGATGAGTCAGAAAAGAAGATTTTTGCCTTAACTCAAAAGCGTCCTCAAGAGGGGTTAATTCCCATTTCTGATACCATTATTAAAACATTTAATGAGTTAGAAAAACTCCACGAACAAACAGCCCTTCCTGGTATCGAAACGGGTTTTTATGATTTAGATGCAATGACAGGAGGACTGCAACGTTCTGATTTAATTATCATAGCCGGGCGCCCGTCAATGGGCAAGACGGCCTTTGGCTTAGGTGTGGCTGCAAATATTGCTAAAAACTTTGATTTACCGGTGGCAATGTTTAGTTTAGAAATGTCAAAGGAACAGCTTTCAATGCGGTTATTAGCAGCAGAAGCAGGAATTGAAAGTAACCGTTTACGTTCAGGAAGATTTGTTCAAAATGATGTAGAAAAGCTGAGTATTGCCATTGGAACATTATCGAATTTACCCATTTATATTGATGATGCTGCTAACATTACCGTTACTCAAATTCGATCCCAAGTTCGTCGTTTATTAGCTGAAAGAAAGGGAGAGTTTGGTTTAGTGTTAATCGATTATTTACAGTTGATGGAAGGTGCCGGTAGTGAAAATAGAGTCCAAGAATTATCAAAAATAACTCGTTCTTTGAAAGGGTTAGCTCGTGAAATAAAAGCCCCTGTTATTGCTTTATCTCAGTTAAGTCGTGCAGTTGAAGCCAGAAATAATAAACGACCAATGATGTCAGATTTACGAGAAAGTGGTGCCATTGAACAAGATGCAGATTTAATTATGATGTTATATCGGGAGGAATATTATAATCCTGATACGCCAGATAGAGGTGTGGCTGAAATTATTTTGACAAAACATCGTAACGGACCTACGGGAACCGTTAGACTTTTATTTCAACCAGAATTAACTAAATTTTTAAATATGCAAACCAGTTCTAATTATTCATAGCTTTGTTCTGTTTTTTTCGGTTAGGAATTAGTCCCATTACCAAAAAATTAAACATTACAGTAATAGCCAGCTTTAAAGATACTAATTCCCCAGGACTTAATTTTAGTTCTTTGCTTTTCCAGCGTTGAGGATGACTATATAAAAGATAAATAAGTTTTTTGTGTTGTTCTAAGGTTAATTTATTATATTTAATTTTGATTTGGTACTGATGATTATTTCTATTCTCTTCTATTAGATAACTATCAATTTTTAAGCCACTTAATTGTACAATAAATGTTGCAGAGAGATAGTTCTGAGAATCAAGTAAAATAGTTGCTCCTTCTTCAGATATCTCTAAGGTTTGACCTAGAATAATTTGATTAGTTTCAATAATTTTGATTCTCTTTCTAATGGGAAAGCTATCGTATAAACTAGGTTTAGGTTTGTCTCTAAAAGCTAATAAAGCAACACCAATAATCAATAAATTATAACAACTCCAATAAACAGTAAAATTGATACCCATTATTGTTCTTGAACTGTTAAATAAACTAATACTTAAACTGATCAAATTAAATATAAAAAACAACATCAGTGGCCATGCTAATTTAAAATTATAGATATAGTGTTTACGAGAAATTCCTTTGGGAGTTACTCTAAATTGACTATTAAAAGGTTTTAACATTACCTGAATCGTATTATAAGCAATGGGAAAACAACCAATTAAGGTATAAACATCCGAAAAAATAATTGACCTCGTTTTATCACTTAACCAATGAAAAACAATAACCTGGGTGATATAGTAAGGCAAAAAAATAAAAATAAACTCATCATATGTGATTTTGATAAAGATTATATTAGAAACAGCATACAGAAAAGGTAGTATTAAGAAAATGCAACGGGGAATGACATTAAACCAGTTTAATAGCCCTTCTAAATGAGCTAATCTTTGTCTTATATTTAAGTTGGGAATAGTTAAAGGATTCTCTTTAATAAAAAAGGCTTGTAAGGTTCCTCTTCCCCATCTTAACCGTTGAGAAATATGGGATGAAATACTTTCTGCTGCTAACCCGGCACTCAGCTTTTCAGACAAATAAATCACCTCATAACCTTGAGACGATAACCGAATTCCTGTGAAATAATCTTCACTTATTGATTCAGTAACAAATCCCCCAACTTCTTCTAAATAACTACGTCTAATTACAAAAGAAGTTCCTGCACAAAGGACACTTCCTACTCCATCTTTCATGAGTTGAAGTTGACGATAAAATACCTCTTCTTCTGGATTTAAAATATGTTCTAATCCTAGATTTCTTGAGACAGGATCATCATTATAAAAGGTTTGAGGTGTTTGTAATAAGCCAATTTTAGGCTTTTGAAAAAAACCGATTGTCCGTTCTAAAAAGTTAGTGGTTGGAATAAAATCAGCATCAAAAACAACAATTAATTCTCCATTCGTTTTTGTTAAAGCATTATTAAGATTACCTGCTTTTGCATGAGTATTATCTAAACGACTAATATAATGACAACCTAAATCTTCAGCTAATTGCTTAACTTCTTCACGATTAGTATCATCTAAAACATAAATTTTTTTATTATTATAATTTAATAATATACAGCCCATAATAGTCCGCTTTAAGATAAAAATAGATTCATTATAAGTAGGAATTAAAATATCAACAGAAGGACAATATTCTTGATTAATAACTTTCTGGCTATAATAATCAGCTTCTCTTTTGCGGTCTTTAAGATGATACATTAAATATAATTGGAGTAAACTACTAAATATGACGAGTAACTCCATCACAAATAAACTCACACTAAATATCCCATCTATCGGATTAGATAAATTTAAACTAGATAGCGATCGCCAGTATAAATAACGTAAGGTTAACCCAATTAAAACAGTAACAATTAATCCCCGTGACCAAGATTTAGGATTAGGGGATAATTTGATAATAATTTGACTTAAAATAAATAGAATAAGAGTTGGTGAATATAAATAAATTTTTTCTAACGGGATATTTATATATCCTAAACACTCAAATAAAGCAATGGCTATCAAAAAGCCGACTATTGCTAATAATATAAAAATAATAGTTGATTTTTGTTGATCTGTTGGATTCAGGTGACGGTTAATGCTTCTAAACATGAGTGATCAGAAAAAAGACAAGAGTGATATTTCTATTCTAATCATTCAAACGTTAAATTATGGTGAGAAACAAATAAGAATTTCTTTAATCAGTAAATATACAGAAACTGAAATAATAAATTAAATAATTGGTATCTTATTTGACTGAAATTGTAGACATGAAAAAGGTGGGACAATCCCACCCCCAAAAACGCAGGCTATATATTTATTATCCCATGATATTCGTAAAGAAATCAATAGTTTCTTTTAAAACCATGACAAATCGATCAATCTCTTCATAAGTGTTATAAAAATATAAACTAACTCTCGCACTTCCTGAGGCATCAAATAAACGGTGTAATGGTTGAGTACAATGATGTCCAGAACGAATGGCAACTCCTTCCTGATCTAAAAGGGTTGATAAGTCGCTTCCGTGTATTCCTTCTATATTAAAGGCTGCTAGGGCTGCCCTTCCTTTCCCTTCTTGGGTAGGTTTTGGCCCATAAATTTTCATATTAGGAATGTCTGCTAGTTTCCTGAATAAATAGGCAGTTAACTCTTCTTCGTAAGCATGAATTTGATCCATACCAACCTGGGTTAAATAATCAACCGCAGCTCCCAAAGCGATCGCTTCTGCAATAGCAGGGGTTCCCGCTTCAAATTTATGGGGTAATTCCCCACAAGTAAAGCCATCAAAAAAAACTTCGTTAATCATTTCTCCCCCGCCTAAAAAGGGAGGCATGGCTTCTAAAATAGCTTGTTTTCCGTACAAGAAACCAGCCCCAGAAGGTCCGCACATTTTATGACCACTAGCCACTAACCAATCACAGTCCATTTCTTGTACATCAATAGGCATATGGGGGATACTTTGACAAGCATCAATTAATACTTTTATCCCGTTTTCATGGGATAGTTTAATCACTTCTTCAACGGGATTAATACAGCCTAATGTATTAGAAACATGAACAATAGTAACTAATTTCGTTTTTTCTGATAATAGAGATTTAAACCCTTCTAAGTCAAAGTCTTCGTTATCAGTTAAAGGAACATATTTAATAATAGCCCCTGTCTGTTTAGCAATGATTTGCCAAGGAACAATATTACTATGATGTTCCATCACCGAAGTGATAATTTCATCTCCTGGTTTCAGGTTATTTAATCCCCAACTATAAGCGACTAAATTAATGGCTTCCGTTGCATTTCTGGTAAAAATAATTTCTTGGCGAGAAGCAGCATTAATAAACTTAGCTATTTTATCTCTTGCCCCTTCATAAGCTTCTGTTGCCTTTACACTTAAACTATGGGCCCCACGGTGAACATTCGCATTATCTTGTTCATAATAATGGCTTAGGGCTTCTAGTACGGCTATTGGTTTTTGAGAGGTAGCTGCATTATCTAAATAAACTAAAGGTTTACCATGAATTTCCTGGTGTAAGATAGGAAAATCTTTACGGACTTTTACAGCGAGGGTTTTTTCTTGGATAGCAGTCATAATGAAGTCAGGAGTTTGAGGTTAGAAGTCAGAAGTTTACTTAATATTTTCAGGTTAAGTTTATTCCTCAGCAGTACGACAAACCACACATTGAGTTAATCGTTGTTGCAGAGATTTAAGGGGAATTCGTTCTAAAATTTCAGCAGCAAAAGCATCAATTAAAAGATGACGGGCATCGATTTCATTTAAGCCTCGACTTTGTAAATAAAAGAGTTCATCTGCTTCTAATTGACTAATGGTTGCCCCATGGGAACATTTAACATTATCGGCTGTAATTTGTAGTTCTGGCTTAGTATTAATTCGGGCTTTAGGTGAGAGTAATAAGTTACGGTTTAATTGAGTTGCATTCGTTAGTTGGGCAGGTTTAGGGACAAAGATTTTACCATTAAATACCCCGTGTCCATTACCATCAATAATACACTTATGGAGTTGATGAGTTATCCCATAAGGATGATTTAAACAAACGGCAGTATGGGTATCAGCAATTTGCTGATGATCAATCATAGTCAACCCGTTAAGATGGCTTTCGGTTTGTGTGCCATTTTGCCAAATCTGTAGGCTATGACGAGAAACTTTTGCCCCTAAATTCACTTCATTACAAGTGTAGTGACTGTCTTGATTTTGGGTGATCGAACTTCTACCAATATGGAAACTATCTCCTAATTCTCTTTGAATGCGATTATGATTGATTTTAGCGTTATTATCTAACCAAATTTCGGTCGCAGAATTAGTCAAATAAGGATGATTTTGTTCTTCATCTGAACAATGTTCTGTAATTGTTCCATAATATTCAATTAAAGTAGCACTCGATCCAGTTTCTGCTATAACTAATGTGCGGGGTTGGATCAAAGTTGGAGTGTCATTTCCAATAGCAAGAAATAGCACTTGGATAGGGGTTTCAACTGCAATATTTTTATTAACCCAAACAACCGCAGCATCTTTAAACCCTGCTGTATTTAAAGCGGTAAAGGTATCTTTTTCTCCTTCTGATTTTCCTAAATAGTTGCTAATTTTATCTGTTTGTGTGTCAGATAAATAACTTAAGTTCCCAACATAGACATCTTGGGGTAATGCAGATACATTGGATAACTCAGAAACATATTCCCCATTAACGAAGACAACGTAGCTTTGTTTGGCTTCAGGTAATATAAAATTATCAATGACTTTTTGAGTAACTGTCTGGGGTGTTGCTTTCTTAAATTCTAATTGATATAACGCTGAGATATCCGTAAACCGCCATTCTTCGTCTTTTTTGTTAGGAAGGGTTAATTCTTTGACTTGAGAAACAGCATTTTTCCGTAGGGAATGCAAATAATCAGTGTCAATGATGGGAGAACTTTCTTGACACTGTTGTAAGAGATGGTTTAGGTAAGTTTCTGAACTGATGTTAGTGAGGGTTGGGTTATTCATGCAGTTATGGGTCAATAATCGGCAGTTACAGTCTCTCTTGCGTCAGGCATCGCCCGTTGTCAACATTGGCAGATTGGGCTAATTAACCTGAAGCTATACCCATCTTACAATACTTTAGAAACATTTTTGTTGTTAAAGTTGCTTTTTGTGATTGTAGCGTGGAGAAAACAAGACTAGGATTTCTTCTTCACAGGACTAACCTTGGCGCGATACAACAGTTTATGGTCATGATGATAGCCTACATAGCGAATGATCACGGAATCATCGGGTTCAGCCTTTCCTCCCCCTTCCAAAAGTTGATGAAATTGAGGATCATAAGGAACCACCTCCCCTACGGTTCCCTTCATTTCCAGTCCCCATTGTTTTAATAATTCAAAAATCGGTTTTACTAAGGGTAATAATTTTACGGCCGAGATTTCAGGGTTTTTTTGAGCGACAATAGCCGCCGTTGGCCATTGTAATAACCAAGATTCCAAGCTCGCTATACTAGAAGATTGAAATTCTTTTTGTAACTGCTCTTTTTGTTGAGCAAGTTGCTGTTCCAATTGTTGATATTCTTGTCGTAAAGACTCAGCATTCCTATTAATATTATCTGAAATCCCTTGACTGGCACTTTCCCAATCTTCACTCAAAGATTGAGTAATGTCAAACTGTAATAATAACTGTTCTACGGATAGGTTTAAAATCTGAGATAACTTAAGAAGATCCCTAATAGGTAATTTGGGGAGTAACCCTGCTAACAATCGATTTAACTGCCATTGAGATACGCCAGACACTTGACTTAATTCGTCAAAATTAGCAATTTCTGCTTGCTTCATTAACTGGTGTAATTTTTGCTGGTTAGAGAGATATGTGGGAGACTGGTTCATAAAGATTAATATAATGATTTAATAGCAATCATCCTGAGTTTACCGTAAACTGGTGACAGGCATAATAATAATTATATTTTTGTTATTATTACACCGTATCTAATTCTTGATTAAGAGCCATTACTGACCATGAATTCGATTACCTGGATTGGTTTATTAGCAGGAACGTTAACAACTATTTCTTTTTTTCCACAAATGTTAAAAACTTGGAAAACCCGCTCGACTAAAGATATTTCTCTAGAAATGTTTTTGTTGTTTTGTAGTGGTCTATTATTATGGATTGTTTATGGTTTGTTTCTCAGGGATATTCCTGTAATTATGACCAATGTTGCTACTTTTATTTTGGCATTTCCTATTCTTGTTTTGAAACTAAAATATAAGTAATAGGAGGTAGGAGTTAGGAGTTCGGGGTTCGGATTTTAACCAAGGGTTTCCTTGAACTTTTCCTCTATACAGAAGTCAGGTTAATTAAGAAAAAAAGTCCCGCATTTTTTTGATCAAAATTGTAGATCATTCAATCAATAATCTGCGGGACAAAATAACTAAGTCTACGAAACTTTAATCTTCATCAATAGGGGGATAAGCTTCTTCGATTTGCCATAAAGCATCTTTATATTCGATGAACCAACTGCGGGTTTCTGGGGTTAATTGAATCCAGATAATTTCCATGGGAACGTAGGGGGAAGCATATTGATATTTTTCTCCTAATTGTCTCAAATTGTCAATAATATGAGGAGATAATCCAAACACAGACCAATCAACGTGTACCTGTCTGCCAAACACACCCCCTGTCGGATCAAAAACTAATTGGGATGCTCTGACTAAATCGGCAAAATGTCTCGGTTCTAGTCCGGTTAACTTCTGGATTTCCAGCCCTTGGCTACGACTTGGCTTCATAGGGACTTTTCCTTAGCAGAGAATTCTGTAGTTATTGTAACCGATTAAGGTCAAATTTTATCTATTTTTTGTTGATAAATCATAACTTATTAGCGAAATATTAAGATTCTCTGTAAGCTCTAAAGTTTTGATAACAAATATGTTCATATGTTAAGTTTATTCTCCTGCTTAATTAACAAGGTTCAACAATCTACTCAATACTAAAATAATTACTCTTCTTCTCCCCATTTCTTATTAGATGATTCCGCAGCACGTAATGAATTTTTAGGATTGATTTGATAACGAGAGGGTAACAATTCTAACTGTTGCGGTTTAGGGGTTTTACTGCCTTCTTTTCTGCGCTGTGAGATGCGTTCTTCGCTCGTGTCTTCTGCTACAATTTCGTAGAGCGTTGCTAACTTATTTTTTTCTTTTCCTTTCCGTAAAATACGACCTAACCTTTGTACATATTCTCGTGCGGAACTGGTTCCTGATATAATAATAGCAACTTTGACTTCTGGAACATCAACGCCTTCATTCAAAACATGGGAAGTGACTAAACTTTTGTAAATCCCCTCGCGAAACCTTGTTAAAATGTCGTGACGCTCTTTTACTGGGGTTTGATGGGTAATAGCAGGAATTAAAAAGTCTTGAGAAATACGGTAAACTGTCGCATTATCATTGGTAAAAATTAACAATGAATCTTGATGATGTTCACAAACTAATTCCGTTAAAACTCTTAATTTTGCTTCCGTTCCGGCTGCAACTTCTTTCGCTTCTCGATGGGCTAACATTGCCCGTCTTCCTGCGGGAGTTCTGGCACTGGCTTTAACAAAAATTTGCCACCCATTGAGACTCCCTAATGAAATGTTAGACTTCCGTAAAAAATCGTTACGAATATGTATCGCTTGATCGTATTTTTTTCGTTCCGTTTGTGATAATTTAACTTTGATTTCTATTACCTTATGATCCGCTAAAGTTCCCCCTGCTAGTTCTTTGACCCCCTTACGATAAACCACCTCCCCAATTAAACTATCTAAGTCACGATGGCTGCCATCAGCCCTTTCTGGGGTGGCCGTCAACCCTAAACGGTAAGGAGAAATAGCGTATTCTGCAATGACACGGAAAAAATCTGTGGGAAGATGGTGACATTCATCAAATATCTGTAATGCGTAGCGATTTCCCAACGTTTCCGCATGAATCGCTGCACTGTTGTAAGTGGCGATTAAAATGGGGCTGCGATCGCGGGAACCCCCTCCCAATAACCCCACTTCGATGTCAGGAAAAGCTGCACTGATTTGAGCATACCATTGGTGCATTAAATCCAATGTCGGTACGACAATTAAGGTAGTTCGAGGCGTGGCTATCATCGCTAACTGGGCTAAATAAGTCTTTCCCGCGGCCGTGGGTAACACAACCACTCCATTCCGTCCTGAATATTTCCAAGCCTCTAACGCCTCCGTTTGATGAGGATAGGGTTCTCTCTCAAAACTAGGGTCTAACTCCAAAGGAAAAAAGTCCTTAGCATTATCAACAAAGTTGAGATTGTTGGCTTGTAAGATTTCGATTAACCTTCGATAATAAATAGCAGGAACCCGAAACTTTTCGATGCGATCGTCCCAAGTTGCTAAGTCGATCCAAGCTTTACCCCTTGGGGGTGGATGGAGAATTAATGTACCGCGATCGTATTTTAGTTGACTGGGTCGTGCCATGTATTAATTCGTTTTCAGGTGATCGTGTGTTTGATTTTGAATTTGTTTTTTATTGTATTTAAACATTAATAATAAAAAAGGGTTGAGGTTTTTTCAGTTCACCCAACCCAGTCTGAATTAATTTATTTTTTTGGGGATTTCAAGGAAAAACATGATGAGTTTCTTAAGATAGTTTAGTCTTCGTGATCTTCAAAAGGGTCACTTAACTGAGCAGATGGGGGACCAAATGCCGTATAGATAGCAAAACCCGTAATCACGAGCAGAATTGAGCCAATAGCGATACTTAAAACGGTTGCAGGTTCCATAGGATTTTTTTAAGATGATTATCGATTATCTTAATATTATAGTTAAAAAGGGGAATATTATCTATCAATATTTCTCAGAGGGTCAAAAAAAAGGTTACAATAGGGAAATTATATATTAAGCAGTTTGGACTGATTGAATTAAATCGACCCTAGAAATTTATGTCATCATCTGTTATTCCAGTTACCCTACCTCACATAAGTTATAACATTATTATTGAGCCTAATGGTTTAGGAAATTTAGGACAAAAACTCACCTCACTTAATTTAGGTAAAAAAATTCTAGTAATTTCTAATCCAGAAATTTTTAATTACTACGGAAAAACTGTTATTAATGCTTTAACGCAAGGTGGTTTTGAAGTATTTTCTCATTTGATTCCCGCAGGAGAAACACACAAAACCTTAGAAACCATTGCTCAAATTTATGATATTGCATTAAAACACCGTTTGGAACGGTCATCTACTCTGTTAGCTTTAGGGGGTGGAGTTATAGGGGATATGACAGGATTTGCAGCTGCAACTTGGTTGAGAGGTATTAATTTTGTGCAAGTTCCTACCTCTTTATTAGGAATGGTGGACGCATCTATTGGGGGGAAAACAGGGGTTAATCATCCCCAAGGAAAAAACTTAATTGGTGCATTTTATCAACCTCGTTTAGTCTTGATCGATCCCATCGTATTAAAAACATTACCCATCAGAGAATTTAGAGCAGGAATGGCAGAAGTAATTAAATATGGAGTCATTTGGAACTCAAATTTATTTAAGCAGCTAGAAGAAGAAAATAAATTAGATAGTTTAGATAATATTAATTTAGAAACTGTCCAAGAAATTATTACACAGTCTTGTCAGGCAAAAGTAGATGTGGTGAGTCAAGACGAAAAAGAAGCCGGACTCAGAGCCATTTTAAACTACGGCCATACCATTGGCCATGCCATAGAAAGTTTAACAGGCTATAGTAAAATCAATCACGGAGAAGCAGTGGCAATTGGTATGGTCGCAGCAGGAAAAATAGCAGTTAAATTAGGAATGTGGGAAGAAGAAATGACCCAAAGACAAGAAAATTTAATTAGACAAGCTGGTTTACCAGTGAGCATAGATAGTACATTAAACTCTCAAAAGATTGTAGAAAGTTTACACTTAGATAAAAAAGTAAAAGCAGGAAAAGTTCGCTTTATTTTACCCAGCAATATTGGTCAGGTAGAAATTAGTGAGAATATCCCCCCCCAAGTTATTACAACAGTCTTAAAAGAAATCAAAAATAATTGAGAACAAATCTAGGAAACGTGTTACGATCAAAGAAAGTAAAAATAACGAGCAGCATCAAAATCAATAACGTTGTCACAAAAGAGACAAAAATCGAGAATAAGACTTATAATTAGAACAGGTCGGTATGAGAGTCATCACCTCATTGCCGATCAGGGTCAAGCCGACCGACGTTTTGCAACAAACGGACAACATATACATACAATAGAGAATATTATTAACCTGATCTTTAGAGGCTATGATTCAATCGCGATCGCTAGATTACACCCTATCAAGTAAGCGTCCCTCAGAAATTTACGCCACAACCGAGAGTGTGGTGCCAATGGTTGTAGAACAGTCTGGCGTAGGGGAAAGAGCCTTTGATATCTATTCAAGACTATTACGGGAGAGAATCGTCTTCTTAGGAACCCCCGTGGATGATCAAGTAGCCGACTCCATTGTGGCTCAACTCTTATTTTTAGATGCAGAAGACCCTGAAAAAGATATTCAATTGTACATCAACTCTCCAGGCGGGTCTGTCTATGCAGGATTAGCTATTTATGATACGATGCAACAGATACGTCCTGATGTAGTGACCATTTGTTTTGGACTGGCTGCGAGTATGGGTGCTTTCTTGCTGTCAGGGGGAGCCAAAGGAAAACGGATGGCCTTGCCCAGTTCTCGGATCATGATTCACCAGCCCTTAGGGGGCGCACAAGGCCAAGCTGTGGAGATTGAAATTCAAGCCAAAGAAATTCTCTACATCAAGAAACGACTTAACGATATGCTGGCTGAGCATACAGGGCAGCCTTTTGATACGATTGCTGCTGATACAGAACGAGACTTTTTTATGTCTGCCCAAGAAGCAGTGGATTATGGCTTGATAGATAAAGTCATCTCTCGGCCAGATTTATCAGATCCCACCGTCCCTGTAACTTCACTCAACTAACTCAACCGCTTATGTCTAAATACGACTCCCACCTAAAATGTTCATTTTGTGGAAAATCCCAGGAGCAAGTACGAAAGCTAATCGCTGGCCCGGGAGTCTACATCTGCGATGAATGTGTCGAGCTTTGTAACGAAATTCTAGACGAAGAATTAATGGGGACATCCAATCCCGTTACCGATAAAACTTCCCGCCGTCCCACAACGCGTACCACCAAAGACGGAACATCTCTCAAAGAATTACCGAAGCCGAGGGAAATCAAAAACTATCTTGACGAGTACGTTATTGGTCAAGACGAAGCTAAAAAAGTTCTTTCCGTAGCAGTTTATAACCATTACAAACGTCTGAGTTTGGTTCAAGGGAAACAAGAAAACCAAGATGAAGACACCATTGAACTACAAAAATCAAATATTTTACTCATGGGACCGACGGGGTCGGGGAAAACTCTTTTAGCCCAGACCCTAGCCCAAGTGCTAGAAGTCCCCTTTGCTGTAGCTGATGCCACCACCCTAACAGAAGCCGGATACGTAGGGGAAGATGTGGAAAATATCTTACTCAGACTACTGCAAGTAGCCGATCTGGATGTAGAAGAAGCTCAAAGGGGCATCATTTATATCGATGAAATCGATAAAATAGCGAGAAAGAGTGAAAATCCCTCCATTACACGGGATGTGTCGGGGGAAGGGGTGCAGCAAGCCCTTTTGAAAATGCTAGAAGGAACGGTAGCCAATGTTCCCCCTCAAGGTGGCCGCAAACACCCTTACCAAGATTGTATTCAGATCGATACCAGCAACATTTTGTTTATTTGTGGTGGGGCTTTTGTCGGTTTAGATCGGGTCATAGAGCAGCGCATTGGCAAAAAATCGATGGGCTTTATTCGTCCAGGAGAAGGACAGTCCAAAGAAAAACGGACAGCCGATTTAATGCAGAGAGTAGAGCCAGATGATTTAGTAAAATTTGGCATGATTCCTGAATTTGTAGGAAGAATTCCCGTTATGGCCGCCTTGAATCCCTTGACTGAAGAAACCCTCATTGCCATTTTAACCAAGCCTCGCAATGCTTTAGTTAAGCAATATCAAAAGTTATTAAATATGGACAATGTGGAGCTAGAATTTTCTGTAGAAGCCGTCAAAGCGATCGCTCAAGAAGCATATCGGCGAAAAACAGGAGCGAGAGCATTGCGGGGTATTGTTGAGGAATTAATGTTAGATGTTATGTACGAGTTACCCTCTCGTAAAGATGTCCAAAAGTGCATGATTACGAAAGAAATGGTTGAAAAACGCTCAACTTCTGAGTTATTATTACATCCATCTTCTATGGTAACCCCTGAGTCCGCTTAGAAACATTATGGCTTTGACGGACTCCCGGAGACCGAGTCAAGGGATTCTAACAGCATCAGATGCTAGTTTTCTGCTTCTCACCCTGCCAACTAGAATATCGTGACCAATGCTCCCCGTCACTTCGAGTCCACAGACATTGTTCTTTAACCTAATCCTCTAGGGTTACCATGAGACATGAAGACTAGGAACGTCCACATCTAACTGTAGCGACAGCATCACAAAATAACCAGATGCTTTTCTAACTATCCTTGATTCACCACATCGGCTATGCCGAGAGTGTTCTCTCGACATTAAAAATAGCTATGGCTACAACCAGATTAATGAGGAGTATTCCTAGTTTTAATTTTGCTAAAATAGAGACAAGAATAATCAGTGTAATCTGGATAATGAATAATCCTTAACCTGTCAGTAGGGACTTTAGTCCCATTCAAGGATGACAGATTTTTTTCAACAGATTTTCAGCAGAAATCCAAAAGACAGATGGTGAGCTAATAAGTGAGAGTTTCTTCTAGCCAACATCTATATTTTCTAGGAAAACAACCTTCCTAAAATTAATCAAGTGGTTCACACCACGAGGAGAGGATTAACTATGTTAAGACTTAGTAATCTACCAATTCCAACCTTAGTATTTGTCATAGCCGTCGCTACCATAACGCTAGGAATATTTAGGGTTCGTCTCAGGAATTTGACACCGATGGAACATCAAGGAGAAATTACGGAAGAAGTAACTTGGGGACCAGGGAGACATAGGATAATCGAGAATGTGACGATTACTGGTCAACTAACCATAGACCCTTTTGCAACAGTGGAGTTAAACCCAGGAAAATCAATCATTGTCAAGGATAAAGGGCGGTTGAAAGCCGAGGGATTTCTTTTGCTAATTCTATGGCTAATACCAATCTATGAATGGACTCTAAAAATTTTTGGGTTAAGCATCAGAGTTGTCGAATTAGACCAACTTCGCGTCTCATCAGTTTCTAGCACAATCGTACGAGTTTTGCCAGTGTATACCATCGCCTTTGTTCCCTCACCTCCAAAACAGGAAGGAGACAAAGAAGAACCCTGGGGTTGTATTCAAGCCAAATCTTCCCGATCCTCTGACGAAAATCCTGCGATTTCACTAGCAGGAGTCTGGATCGAAAACGCAGGAGACACAGGGCAAGGAAACCAAGCCTCCATCATTGCCCAAGTTGAACAGACAACCAATTCCCTACCTATTCTAAAAGTGAATGAGGTTATTATCAACAACTCGGCAGGTCAGGGAATTTACCTGAGAGAAGGCAGGGCGGGAGAAACAGGTTTGGCTAAATTTGCTGAAGGTTCCGAAGAACTTACTATCCAAAACTGGGGTCAGGCTTTTAGAAGTGAGGAACAAAGATATCCTCTCTCTCTCGCTGCTGCTGCTCTCGGAACACTTCCAAAGGGAAATTATCAAGATAAAAATCCTGATTCCAAGCTCATCTCAAAAATTTATGTGAGCGCATCTCCTAACATTACTGATGATTTGGAAGTGATAGTTGAAAATCGAGGTGTCCCTTACTACATCGATTCCACTCTTAGTGTCAAAGCAGGTATGCTGGCTTTTAAACCGGGATGTGAAGTACAGTTTCCTGAACGTAAAGGACTAACCATTGAAGAGTCAGGGAAATTAAAAGCTGAAGCAACAAGGTTTACCAGTGCTATTGAACAGCCATCTACACTTGATGAGCGCTGGTCTTACATTTTGGTTCAATATCCTGGTGAAGTTTTTCTAACCAATGTTACGCTAAACAATGGAGGCAACGGAACAGATTACGAACGCGCTTCCTTAGCGGCACTAGAAGAAGATACAATTCTCCATCTGCAAAATGTAACTATAGAAAACTCGGCTGGTTGTGGTGTCTACCTAAGAAATTTAGCCAGTTTTACAGATGAGTCCGAGAACCTAACGATACGCAATTGTGGTCAATTCCCTGAAGAGAACCAACTCTGGCAAAAATGTCCCATCTTCATTGACACATCACCTACTTCGATGGGAACCGTTCCCACAGGAAATTATGAAGGCAATGCTCTGGACAAAATTTATGTCTCTACATCAAATGAAATTACCAAAGGCAAGACAGTCACCGTTAACAATCGTGGCGTACCCTACTATGTCGGTCCTGTAAGTAATTTCAAGGTGGCAGCAGGAGCAACCTTACAAGTTAATCCAGGGGTTGAAATACAATTCGATTCAGATTTAATTAGACATCTGAGCTTGAAAATCGAAAGTAATGATGATGGTTTCGGTCAATTGATTATACAAGGCACCCCAAATGACCGTGTACGCCTCACATCAGGAGCATCAGATCAACAAAAAGGTGATTGGGGTGGGGTGATCTTTAACGACTGCTTCTTAACAATGGGAAGCAAGATCGAATACGCTACGATTGAATATGGCGGAGGTAACACTGGTTTTCACGGCTATGGATGTGAAGGTGGCGACAACGACGGCTTACTGGTGTTGATTTCTGATCAATCCTTACCAGAAGATGATGACGATGACATTCTTCAAGTCAAGAACAATATATTTCAGCACAGTGCCATGTATGGGATTGACAGAGGCTGGGAATTGCCTGATGACAGCGACAGCAAAAGGTTTGACTTCCTTAACAATGGGAATAATACCTTTGCAGATTGTAGTGGATGTCAACAAACTGAACCAGATTACAAAGATTGTCAAAAGTGTACCAAAAAGAAAGGAGACAAACAGCCTTAATAGGTATTTCAGCCGAAACCATTATCAAACCTAGCGTCTAGCAATTCGTCTGAGGCCATGCTCTCGGACGTACCCCTTGGGTGATACACAGGAGAGCAAAAAAAAGAATTTAACTCGAAGACTTCCCTTCTGAGCAAAAATCTGTTAAGATACATTAAGAGTACAAGGGGCAAGCCAGTATCCCAAACATTATTCTTAGCCAAAAGGCTGTACTAGAGGATTTGCTTGGTTTTTAGCCCCAGTGGAAGACAAGGGGTAAAACCAAATAATACATGGGCAACAAGCCAACTATTGCTATATCTCACCTCGGTTGTGAGAAGAATCGTATAGATTCAGAACATATGCTAGGCTTACTAGCGCAACAAGGATACAACATCGACGCTAACGAAGAGTTAGCCGACTACGTTATAGTTAACACTTGTAGTTTTATTCAAGAAGCGAGAGAAGAGTCCGTTCGGACTCTAGTTGAACTAGCCGAAGCCAACAAGAAAATTATCATTTCTGGTTGCATGGCTCAACATTTCCAGGAGGAGTTATTAGAAGAGTTACCCGAAGCGGTTGCTTTAGTGGGAACCGGAGACTACCAAAAAATTGCTGATGTGATTCAACGGGTAGAAACAGGGGAAAGAGTCACAGAAGTGTCTCAAAACCCCACCTTTGTTGCTGACGAAACCACTCCCCGTTATCGTACCACCAACGAAGCCGTTGCCTATCTTCGAGTGGCCGAAGGGTGTGATTACCGTTGTGCTTTTTGTATTATCCCCTATTTACGAGGAAAGCAGCGATCGCGTTCCATAGAATCGATTGTAACCGAAGCCCAACAATTAGCCGATCAAGGGGTTAAAGAGATCATCCTCATCTCTCAAATTACGACGAATTACGGTGTAGACCTTTATGGGGAGCCCAAACTCGCCGAACTATTAAGAGCATTAGGCAAGGTTGATGTTCCTTGGATTCGCATTCATTATGCTTATCCCACAGGATTAACTCCCAACGTCATAGATGCCATACGAGAAACCCCTAACATCTTACCCTATTTGGATTTACCCTTACAACATTCTCATCCCGCTATTTTAAAAGCCATGAATCGCCCCTGGCAAGGTGAGGTAAACGACAAGATTATTGAAACCCTCAAAACCTCACTTCCTCATGCCATTTTACGAACGACTTTTATTGTGGGATTTCCTGGAGAAACAGAGGGACAGTTTGATCATTTGCTTAACTTTGTTCAACGACACGAATTCGATCATGTTGGGGTGTTTACCTTTTCCCCTGAAGAAGAAACCCCTGCTTATCAGATGTCTAATCAAGTTCTCCCAGAAGTGGCTCAAGACAGACGTAACTATTTAATGGAAATTCAACAACCGATTTCTGCCCAGAAAAATCAAAATTGTATCGGACAAACAGTCGAGGTATTAATTGAACAAGAAAATCCCAAAACCCAAGAATATATTGGCCGTTCAATCAGATTTGCACCCGAAGTTGATGGAGTTGTTTATGTTCAAGGAGACGGACAATTAAACTCAATTATTCCTGTAAAAATTACCGATGCTGATGTTTATGATCTCTATGGAAAAGCCATCTAAACGGAACCATTAAATTCCGTACAAACCGCAGTGGAAACTAATAACAACTTATGCTAACATAAGTCAAAATAATAAGCAGTTTGAAAGCCACTATAAAAAAATCTAGCTGCACCTTGCTAAAAGTTTACCCATAGTCAAATTACCAACAGAAACGACCTCATGACCATATCTTTTGAAAACTTAGGACTATCCGAAGCTCGCGTTAACAGGCTACAAGACCTTGGATTTGAAAGTCCTACGGAGATTCAAGAAAAAGCAATTCCCTTATTATTAGAAGGCCACGATGTCTTAGGACAATCGCAAACAGGAACAGGAAAAACCGCCGCCTATTCCTTACCTATTCTTGAACAAATTGATACTAAAAATCCCAATGTTCAGGCTTTAATCTTAACCCCAACTCGTGAACTAGCTCAACAAGTAGCTGAAGCATTAAAAGACTTTTCAACGGAACGTCGTCTTTATATTCTAACCGTATATGGGGGTCAATCCATTGAACGGCAAATCCGCAGTTTAGAACGAGGGGTGCAAATTGTGGTGGGAACCCCAGGACGAGTAATTGACCTATTGGAACGGAGAAAATTAGTTTTAGACTCCCTGCGTTGGGCTGTTCTGGATGAAGCCGATGAAATGTTAAGTATGGGCTTTATTGATGATGTTAAAACTATCCTAAGAAAAACCCCCGAAGAACGCAACACAGCTTGTTTCTCAGCTACCATGCCTAGAGAAATACGGGACTTAGTTAATCAGTTCCTCAAGTCTCCTGTAACAGTGACCGTAGAAAGGACTCAAGCAGCCCCAACACACATTGATCAGCATCTTTATATGGTTCCGAGAGGATGGTCAAAACGGAAGGCTCTGCAACCCATTCTAGAAATGGAAGACCCCGAGTCGGCCATTATCTTTGTTCGTACCAAACAAACCGCTTCGGAGTTAACTTCCAAACTTCAAGAAATTGGTCACAGTGTGGATGAGTATCACGGAAACCTTTCCCAGTCCCAACGAGAAAGATTAGTCTATCGTTTCCGAGACGGAAAGATTAAATTAGTGGTGGCCACTGATATTGCTGCGCGGGGCTTAGATGTGGAAAATTTAAGCCACGTCATTAATTATGACTTACCCGATAACAGTGAAACTTATATTCACCGTATTGGTCGTACAGGAAGGGCTGGAAAGACAGGAACCGCTATTTCCCTGATAGAACCCATCGATCGCCGAATGGTTCGACAAATTGAGCGCAGAATACGCCAAAAGTTAGAAACTTGTAAAATTCCTAGTCGTTCTCAAGTTGAAGCCAAACGCTTAGAAAAACTGCAAAATCAGATTAAAGAGTCTTTAGCTGGAGAACGGATGGCCTCCTTTTTACCCTTGGTGCGGGAATTGAGTGATGAATATGACCCCCAGGCGATCGCAGCCGCCGCTTTACAGATGATTTACGATCAAGACTGTCCTGAGTGGATGAAAAAAGATTGGGAAGTACCAGAATCTACTGTACCTAAGCCCGTTATTAAGCGCAAAGGTAAATATAATTCCAATCATTCTAAGCACAATGGTAATTCTAATCGAGGTAATCGTAAGATTATCACTCATCAACAAACTCGTTAAAAACTAACAAAAATTTAATGTTCATTGCCCCTGTCTTACTGACAGGGGCTTTGTTTTGATAGAATTAGAACAATTTAATGATTTTCTTAGTTTTGTGCTAAAAAATTTTAAGAAAAATTGAGTTTTAAAACCTAACATTTTCATCCCTTTATAGAAGTTAGAAAAGCTTATTTTTTGAAAGAGAGAAATTAAATAGACTGGTAATAGGAGCGATTGCTTATTGCTTAAAGTAATTATTTGGAAGTTTTTACAATTATGAAAAAGCTCATACAGTCCTTGTCTATTGGGACAACAGGATTGACCATTGCTATGGTTATAGGAAGTCAACCAGTTAATGCGTTAACGTTTGAATTTTCCCAATTAGGATGGCAAGGTGGGGGAGAAGTTACGGGAATCTTTTCAGGAGACGACAAAAATGGAGATAATACAATATCTTTCCGTAATAATGAAGTCTCTGCTTATGAAATGACTTTTGCGGATAACTTAACTTTCACTGAATTTTCCCATAATCTGAGTGATTTATCAACACTGGAGTATATGCTAGATAATCCTGAGATGATTCGTATCATCTCGAGTGATGGAACTTCAAGTTATGATAATAACTTAATTAATAATACAGGATTTATCAGTCAAGGAGGTTCCGCCATTACCACCAATGAACCAGTTAATACTAGTGTTAAAGAAGTCCCAGAACCTACATCATCGATAGGATTTATGCTTTTCGGGTTAGGTGCCTATCTTAAAAAAAAGATAAGCACAAATTAAAACCTCACCCACACTGATATTAAGGAATTGTCAGTGTGGGTTAATTAACTAATAGAATAGAGGTGTATGTTAGCTTTAGAAAATCTTGTGAGGACCGAAAAAAACCAATCCAGCAACAATTAATAAAGCGGTGGTTAAACTATTTTCAGGGACACTCTGTGACTCTTGTTCTACTGGTTGGAGGGTTGTGCCATCAGTAGGTACGTTAGAATCCCCTAAATTCAAATTAGTGAGATATCTATTCTTGTTTACAGCTTGATTTAAAGCTTGATTAGTAGGGATAGGGGTACTAGCAGCTATCGCACCAGAAGATATGACATCAGAGTCAAAGTCTTTGCTCCAAATGGTAAATCCGTATTGTCCTGTTGGGGTTTCGCTTGATGGATTAGCACCCAAAATCTTTAACTTACCGTTACTAAGATTAAAGTCAAAGTTCTGAAAGAGTGTATTTTTAGCAAACTCAAGATCGTAGTTCATCTCACCATAATCAGTTACATAAAAACTGTTTAAGGAGTTAAAACCTTTTAACATATTATTGGTTACGATACTATCGTCCCAAGTAAATGCTATGCGACCCATTTTATGACCATTAGGATCAACTATTTCTCGATTAAACGAACCAGCATGAACTGGGTTTATAGGAGCAAGACCCAAAACTGCTCCCATACCGATACTTACTCCCAGTAAACTTAGAAATGTCGATTTCATATTCATATTTGCTTTCTCTTAAATAATTAGTTTAGATTCTTTAATTTAGAATAATTTTAAAATCACCTTTTCTCAAGGATTAAAATCACTGTTAACCTATGATTTTGATCATCGACAAATTATGATAAATATGTTAAAAAAATTGTTAAAATGTTCTTATAATCTTTGTAAATTTCCTTAAGTATATCTTCTGAAATCAACAAGAGTGATAGTAAATATTAAGTGATTTTACTATATATAAATCATTGAATAATAATATCTTCTTTTCTTGAATCGGTTTCCGTGAATAACCTTAAATAATTAACCTAATTTCAGAAAATCGTGTTATTGTAGTGATGTATGTGGACACGTAGCTCAGTGGATAGAGCACCAGGTTCCGGTCCTGGGTGTCGGGGGTTCAAATCCCTCCGTGTTCGTTTGTTGTACAGTGACACATTATTTGTCATCAGTGACAGATTAGTGTCGTGAAGACAAATTATAGAAAAATCCCCGCCCTAAAAGTGCGGGGAGTTGTTAATTGGAAGTCATTCATTCCTAACCTCGGTAAGATTAGGGAATTCTGACAACATTCGCTTAAACAGCAACTGGTTTAGCGAGATAACCCATTTCTTCAAGTTTTTGCCAAACCTTGTTAACGCTTTCCTCTAAGGTTTCGAGATCGGTGCGACATTCAACTTCAGGGTTGAGAGGGGGTTCGTAGGGATCATCAATACCTGTGAATGATTTAATCTCACCAGCGCGGGCTCGTTTGTATAATCCTTTAACGTCGCGATCTTCGCAAACATTTAAAGGTGCATTAACAAAGACTTCTACGAAGTCTCCAATTTTACCTTTGAGTTCTTCACGAATTTCACGGTAAGGGGAAATGGCAGAAACCAAAACAATAACACCGTGACGGGTGAGTAACTGAGACACAAAACCGATACGACGAATATTGGTGTCACGATCTTCTTTAGAGAAACCTAGCCCCTTAGTTAAATTCGTTCTGACAATATCCCCATCTAAGATTTCTAGAGGATAACCTGCTTCTCTTAATTTTTTTTCTAAAGCATGGGTGATAGTGGTTTTGCCTGCCCCACTTAATCCTGTAAACCAAACTGTTACGCCGCGTTGTTCCATCTTAATTTTAAAGTGTTGTTAACGGTTATGAATAATTATGGATAGATTACCCTGAACGGGGACGAATGGCAATATTTTTCTCAGAAAGTCTGGCAGAGATTCTAAAAAATAAGTACAAACACCACAATTTTTTGAGACAAGATTGTTTACACTGTATGAGAGAATCAACAATTTTACGTTAACTACGTTATCCATTAGCCGAACTCATCAGGATATTTAATGCTAAGACTTGAAAGAATCAGTAAAATTTACCCTAACGCAGAAGTATTGAAAGATGTGACTTGGGAAGTGAACCCAGGAGAACGTATTGGTTTAGTGGGGGCAAATGGTGCCGGTAAATCTACACAACTTAAAATTATTAAAGGAGAAATTGAACCAACATCAGGGGAAGTGATTCGTCCCAATAGTCTTAAAATTGGCTATTTAACCCAAGAGTTTGAAGTTGAACCGAGTCGTACTGTTAATCAAGAGTTTTGGAGGGTGTTTGCTGAGGCTAATTTTATACAAGATGAATTAGCTAAAGTTACGCAACAAATGGAAACAGCAGATCCCGATCAATTAGATGAGTTAATTCATAAACTTGATAATTTACAACGAAAGTTTGAAGCGTTGGATGGTTACGTTTTAGAAGCTGCTATTGCAAAAATGTTGCCAGAAATGGGCTTTCAGTTAGACGATGGTGAACGTTTAGTCAGCGATTTTAGTTGTGGCTGGCAAATGCGGATGAGTTTAGGAAAAATTCTCCTTCAAGATCCCGATTTATTGCTGTTGGACGAACCAACTAACCATTTAGATTATGAAACCGTTGATTGGTTAGAGGGTTATCTGAAAGGTCTAAATATACCTATGGTAATCGTCTCTCATGAGCGGGAATTTTTGAATAAGATTTGCACAAAAATTGTGGAAACTGAGCGAGGTATTTCTACGACTTATATCGGTAATTATTCGGATTATGTGCAACAAAAAACCTTGAGCCGTGAAATTCAAGAAAATACTTATGAACGACAACAAAAAGAAATAGCTAAACAACAACAATTTATTGATCGATTTCGTGCTAGTGCGACTCGAAGTACCCAAGCCAAAAGTAGGGAAAAACAACTGGAATCGATGGAACGAGTTGAGGCTCCGGTTGCTCAAATGAAAACAGTTACCTTTGAGTTTCCTCCAGCACCGAAAAGTGGAAAGGAAGTGGTTATTATTAAGGATTTAGTCCATACTTATGATGAGCAAATTCTGTTCTTAGATGCTAACTTAACCATTGAAAGAGGCGATCGCATTGCATTTTTGGGACCGAATGGAGCAGGAAAATCTACGTTACTCCGTTTGATTATGGGGATAGAAAAACCCAGTGAAGGACTGGTTACATTGGGTAAACATAATATTATTCCAGGGTATTTTGAACAAAACCAAGCGGAGGCTTTAGATTTAACTAAAACGGTCATGAATACCGTCCATGATGAAGTACCTGACTGGAAAAATGTAGAGGTTAGAAGTCTCTTAGGTCGTTTCTTATTCAGTGGGGATACGGTCTTTAAAAAAGTCGAGGGATTAAGCGGTGGAGAAAAGGCACGTCTGGCTTTGGTGAAAATGCTTTTACAACCAGCTAATTTACTGGTTTTAGATGAGCCTACAAACCACTTAGATATTCCAGCAAAAGAAATGCTAGAACAAGCTCTTTCTAAGTACGATGGAACGGTGTTATTAGTGTCTCACGATCGCTATTTTCTTGCACAAGTTGCCAACAAAATTGTAGAACTTCGTGACGGTGAGTTAGTGGTTTATTCTGGTAATTACTATTACTATTTAGAAAAAAAAGAAGAAGAAAGAGTTAAAGCAGAACAAGCAAGAATTCAGTCTGAAAAAGAGGCAAAAGCTGCTGCAAAACGAGCTAAACAAAGAGAGAAGCAAAAAGCTAAGAAAAATAAAAACTAACTCAATGTAGAGATGTTTTATGAAACGTCTCTACTGTTTTCGTCATTGTTAGAAGCAAAGAATCTCATGAAGATGCCAACTATAATGGGTAATTGTATCCTATCTTTTACGAAATATTTTCACTAAAAATACAGGATTTAATGGGGATAAACGAGTTAAATTAGCTATAGAAAGAGAACGCGATATATTAACATTTAATAGTTGATAACTCCAGCTATTTTTCTCAATCCAATTTAAGCAGATTACTAAATTCTCTAAAGTTGCTAAGGCAACAAGAATAATACCATCCTTAGCTAATTTTTCTTGACAAATATCTAAAATCTTAATTAAATTTCCTCCACTTCCTCCGATAAAAATTCGATTAGGTAATGGTAATTTTGATAATTTTTCTGGGGCTTTTGTTTGAATAGATATTACATTATTAACTTTAAATCTTTGACAATTTTTATTAATTAAATTAATACCCATCGCTGTTTTTTCAATGGCATAAACCTTAGAATTAGGACATAAACGGGCAATTTCAATGGAAACTGAGCCTGTTCCTGCACCAATATCCCAGATAATTTCTTGTGATTTTAAACCTAATTCTCCTAAAATAATCATCCTAATTTCTCGTTTTGTCATCAGTCCAGGACGATCTTTAAAACTCAAAAAATAATGATCTTCAATACCAAAAAGAGGTAAATTGTTAAGCTCATTTTCAGTTAAATCAATATCATTTTGACGCAATAAAATAACAATATTAAGCTCAGAAAACTGATAACTTGTGAGATTAGCTAATAGTTGTGGCGTAAAACAATTAATTTTTTCATCGTTATTTCCTAAATTTTCACCTACCCAAATATCATAATTACTAGCAATATTTAAACTTAAAAAAAGATTAGCGATCGCCTGAGGATTATTTTTCTTATCTGTGAGGATAGCAATTTTTTCTTTACCTTGCTGTAAACTAGAAATCAACTCATCTAAATGACGACCATGACCACTAATTATGGTAGCATCATGCCAAGGTATTTTCACCTTATTAAACCCTAATTGAATAGAACTAACATGGGGATGAAACTCTAATTCTGCTAGGTCAAACTGTTCTAATAATAATCGTCCTAAACCAAAAAATAAAGGATCACCACTAACTAAAATTACAATAGATTGATGATAATCTTTAATTTGTTGAAGGGTTTTAATATCATTATAAAAGTTACTCATGATAACCTTATCCCCAAGATGCTCAGGAAAGTAACTTAAATGGCGATCGCTACCTACTAATAAGTTAGCGTTATCTACAATTGTTTGTATTTTTTTTGGTAAACTCTCTCTTCCATTTAATCCAATACCTACTACTTGTATCATAAATATTTTATTACTTTAATATTTAAAGTCTATTTTCCCAAGCTAAAATCAGCAAAGTATTAATAATAGCAGCAGCGACAGAAGAGCCTCCTTTTCGTCCTTCTACACGAATTTGAGGTACAGCAATTTCTGCTAACATCCTTTTTGATTCTAATACAGAAACAAAGCCCACAGGGACACCAATAATTAAACTAGGTTTAAGTTTTGTTTGAGTTATTTGTTCACATAAAGCAAGCAAAGCAGTGGGAGCATTACCAATCACATAAATTCCTTGAGGATATTGTTGATAACATTCTAATAAACCTGTTTCAGTGCGGGTTTTTCCAGGAAGAGCTTTAGGTGCTTTTTCTATAGCTGTAATGATAGGATTATTAAAAGTTTTAGAAACTAAATTAATAATACCTTGTTTGACCATCGTTACGTCTGTAATAATGGGTGTTTTTTCTCTCAAAGAATTAATACCATGCTCAATAGGGTTCAAGCCAAATTTAAGTAAATTAATAAACTCAAAATCAGCCGTTGAGTGTATAACACGACGCGCTATTTGATATTGTAATAAACTTAGATTATGTTGACCAATTTCTTGATCAATAATTCTGAAACTTTCTTCAACAATGGGGTGATTCAAAGAATATTGTTCGTTCATAAAACCCTTGGCAAGAAATTACAAGTATAACAGTAAGGGGCAATTTTATCTAAAATTATAATCAAAAAATGCTAAACTTACAACATAAGCTAATATGCTCTACTGAACACTTTTTCTAGATATTCTTTCTTGATTTTGCTATTCTTTAACTATTGGGTAACTTGAAAAAATAAATGAAACAACGCTATCTACTCTTATTACCTTTTATTATTTTCCTATTGGGAGGTTCTACTGCACCTATTTTATACTCATTTAACCTCAAACAACTCTCTGGTAATATTCATTTAACCTTAAAACATGGGGTTTGGAAGTTATGGGACGAAAAACCTGTTTATCAAGATATTACTCTAGATTTAGTGTGTGATTACGGCAAATGTGAACCTGAAGTATGGGGATATGCTAAAAAATTCAATCAAGAGGTTGATCATCAAGGAAAATTAGAAAAAAACAACTTAGAAAAATTAATAATTGAAGAAATTAAAACAAAAAAATATCATCGATCATGGAAAATAAAAATCACCATAAATATTCAATCTCATCCCTGGAATGCAGAAAAATTACCAGCAGTTTATACGATTAATTTAGTACCCTACAAAAATAAAATTATAGGTAGTTATCAAGGAACTTATAATCAAAAATTTTTACAAGGTAGTGTTACTGGAAACATAACCCAACCTTGGCCAGTACCTATCAAAAATCATCAAAGTATAGCTGCTCAAGAACACCCGCGCCTTGTTTTTCGTAAACATCAATTATCATCCCTTAAACAAGCCATTCAAACACCAGAAGGACAAGCCATTATCAAACAATTAAAAACAACATTAGAAAAACCAATTTATTATGATGGATATGTCCCAACTGGTGGCTATCATGCTTCTGGATACTGCTTTTTGGCTTTAGTTAATAATGATAAAAGTTTAGCTGATACTGGCTGGAAAATAGTAGAAAAATCCATAAAAAATCCCGGCAGAAGATTATTAGAACATTCGACGATTGTAGCCGGTGTTGCTTTAGCTTATGACTTTTGTTATTCTCTTTGGGAGCAAGAAAAAATAAGCACTGTTACTCATTGGTTAGCAGCACAAACTGAGCAATTAGTCCAAGGTGATTCTCTTGGTAATGGATGGAATAGTAATGCGGGTAGTAACTGGAATGCAAGAGCAAGAGGAGCAGCCGGATTAGCTGCTTTATCTATTTTAAATGAACCTGGTATATCTAATGATGAAATCTATCATTTTATGAGAACAGCAGAACGTAATATTAAACGATATTTAACCACTGCAATTGGTGATCATGGTTTTGGAAGTGAAGGAGATCATTACACAACAGAACCCTTAATTTTAACAATATTTCCCTTCTTACAAGCTTATAGCAATGTAATAGGAAAAGACCTAGTCACAGGATCTCGTACACAGTGGATTTTACCCCATTATCTTATGCGGATGATCCCTAACAATAGTCAATTAAATATAACTAGATATGGACGACATCGCTATTATGCGGGTTCGGCTCTTTTTGCGATTGGTTTAGTTACCACTCCTCAAGATTTTTTACCAGCAATTTTGCCAATTTTTGAACAACATTTAGGACTGCAAGGTGATCAAAGTTTTGGGATTAATTTACCTCATTATGCTCCTTTTCTCTTGACTTTTTATAGCAATAATAATAATAATAATGAGACTCAAAATCCAGTTGATCTTTTTGATTATAATTTTGTTGATAAAGAAAAAGGATTCTATAACTTTAGAAATCAATGGAAAAACAAAGATGATTTTGTAGCAAATATTTTTTTAAAAAAAGAGTTAATTGGAGGGACTTGGCATTTTCCTGATGTGGGAAGTTTTCGTATTTCTGGGTTAGGAGAAACTTGGGCAAAAGCTGGTAAATCTACTAATAAATGGGAAGAAGAAAATGTTGTTATTTTACCTAAAAGTTTCCCTTGGAAAACATCTAAACCTCTATTTTTTGTTTCTAATCCTGATGGTTCAGGAATTGTTACCCTACAAACTAATACAAATTGGCGCAAAAATAGTAAACCCCCAGTCGGAATAGCCGGGTTACGTTCTTTTGCTGTAGATTATAGTAAAGTTGCGGGAGTTCCTGGATTATTTGTGGTGGTTGATCGCTTTATTGGTAACAACAAAGCAGAAGAATTTAAGAAAAAAGTATGGATTATGCACACAGCAGGAAAAGTAACCGTTAAAGATAATAGTTTTATCATTTATGGACAGAATCAAGCAACGATGAAAGGAACATTTATCGCTCCCAAATCCGTTACAATTACCACTGAAAATACTGGTGAAGGAACCAAAATTCTTGCTACAGGAGGACAAGAATTTTTTGTGATTATGACAGTGCAAAAAAAATCCCCACCCTCATTAAAAATTACAGGATCGGGAATGGGAGCTAAAGTTGAAATAGGACAACAAAAGATTTCTTTTGATCAAGATAGAATCAGATTATCAACGATTAACCCTTAACAGCATTTTGATACTTCGATAATTCTTTGATCTTACTTTCATTAATATCAATCTCCATATCTTCATCCTCTCGAACCAACAGCGATCGCTTGACTTGTCCTAAATATAGAGGTAAGGTAAGTCCAGGCTGAGGATGGACTAAAGTCCGCGCACGAATGGTTAATTTATTGTCTTTTCCCGACGTTCTTCCATAAGAAAAGTAATCATTAGCTGCTTGTTTTAAGGTTGCTTCTAGTTCTGTTTCTGTAATAGAAGGTTGAACCACAATAACAACCTGATTACCCCCATTATCATACACGCGAGAAAAGCGAACGGCTCCAGGAATTTCTGTCCGTTCAAATAATCCTAATCCTAACCCAAACAATCCTACGGTTAGAACAATCATAAACCCTGTAATTCCTACTAATCGAAAACGAATTCCCCACTTAAAAATAAAGGCCACAATGGCTAATAAGAAAAACACAATTGTAACGAGTATGGACCATTGTGTATAGGTCGAAAAACCAAGGGATGTTAATGTTTCCATCAGTAATAATTGATTGATTACATCCCTATATTTTAGCCTACGTTAGCGGTTTATCCTATGGGTGAGAACCATCTCCTACTGGCCACTCTTGACGGGGAGGAAAAGATTGCTCAGAATGTAGCATGGTGGCTCCAGGTTCTTCCGGTTTGTTTAAACGCAATGCTGCACCAAAACCCACACCACCAGCAATAGCAAGCGCATTGATGATTAAGAGAAATTCTAAAATAAATAACCAAGGACGAGAATTAGATACTTTCATGAACGCCTCAACACCACACAGAAGATTTAGTCATCTTTTTAAGCAATTACCGATAGAGCTTAGCAAGAGACGCTCAATTTGCCAAGTGATTAAGAACTAATTAAGAGAATAATCACTTTTACCAATCCTAATTATAAGAATAATAAATGTAAAGTTTTTTCGCTAAATGTTAACTTTTGAAAATCAGTTCAATTCCCTGAAAACCAATCAATCAAGGACTTTTCGCCTTTTTTTTCTATCCCTTGAAATCTAAAAAGAATGGGACAATTGCTATAGTGTAACCCTTGATACTAGGCAAGCCAAAAAAACTAGGTTAGCCTAGTCGGTGATGAGTTTACCTTATAGGTCGTCCTATATTACATTAAATCGTCGCCTTAAGAGTAGAATACAAATCTTAAAAAAGTATTAAGGTTTTATAATGAGGAGTGTTATCAGGAGGAAAAAACGTGTTTACTCGATTAGCTCAACAACATCGTGATTTTGTGAGGGACTTAGTAATGAATTTACAAGCATTGGCTATTGTCCTGGAAAATCGAGGTTATTTAGCTTCTTGCTATACCTGTGGTGGGGAAATGAATAGTGCTTCGTTTATGGTTAGTTTGGGCAAAGATCACCTCATTCGATTTTTGGTATCTGACTATGGCATTACTTGGACAGAAATGCGTGATGATCGAGAATTAATGAAATTAGAAGGCGCAGAAGCCATCAGTCAATTACAAGAATTAGCCAACTTGGTCAAATATAAAGACCAGAATGAAGCTTCTAGCATCATTGACTGCTTACCCTCTAAAGAACTCCAAAATATGGCTTAGATGTTGCGAATACAGTTAACTATCAAATATTTTAAAGCACCTGCTTATCTTTTCTTAAAATCAACAGTATTGTCCGAACTGTTGGTTTTTGTTTTGTTGGATTAAGCGTTTAAACAAAGGGTATAAAAATATGAATTTTGAAAGAGGCAGGAAGAAAGAAGATGGATATCTCTTTTTCCTTTTGCCCTATGCGTTATTGTTCAGCTTCAACCATAGAATAGAAACCAGGTACTCTTCCAGCAGAGGCACCACCGTCTTTTTGAGATAGGATGACAGCACTAATTTGATCACTCATAACTGCAACTTTTTTTTCCGTTTGTTTCTCACAAGTTAGCTCAATCAACTCAGGTGTGGCTGATTTCATCCCATTAACAATCTGGTTATACAGTGTCTGTGCGTCTTCAATTTCTTTGCGTTGAACCGAAATAGGAAGGGGAGTGTACTTGAGGGCTAAATCAATACTAATCATTAAGATTCCTCGCGGTAAATGACTTCTATCTCATTATCTCTAACTTTTGAACAATGAACACTTCTCTCACCGAACTCAGGATAAAATAGTAATACCGTTGATCTTGGAAGTTGAAGAAATGAATAGTTGCGTGTTAATGGCAAAAGTCATTCGTAACCCAGAATTACGCTATACCACAGATACCCAGACCGAAGTCGCACAGATGTTGGTAGAATTCGAGGGACGACGAGCGGAAGACCCTCCTTGCACTTTAAAAGTGGTGGGATGGGGCAGTTTAGCCACACAAATGAAAGAAACCTGTAGCGAAGGTCATCGCTTAATTCTTGAAGGCCGCTTATCCATGAATACCTTTGAACGCAAAGAAGGATTTAAAGAAAAACGAGCAGAATTAGTGGTGTCTCGCTTTTATCCCTTAGATGCAATGGTTGAGTCTCCAGATAATGTGGTTGCTTTTGATTCGGCCAAAGCATCTACCGAGAGCGATAATAGCTATGATGAAGATGACTATGATTTCGATGAGTCAGAAAGCGTCGCCACTCCATCTGGGAATGATGCAGATGATCCCATTCCTTTTTAACCTCTTCCTGGCGAGAAATCCCCGATTGAGGTACGAAAATCGAGGGATTTCTCGCCAGGGCATAACCTACTGGACAAAACTAATAGTTTCTTGTAAAATCAACTCCAGCGAGGC
>JASJDN010000141.1 GCA_030065205.1 Crocosphaera sp. | reverse complement strand
CAGAGCTACAAACTAGCGAAGTATTTGTAGGTGTGATGGCTTTAAAAACGTAGTTTTCTTAGAACTTAGACTGGTCAACTATAGGCTCTTGCAAGCCCTCGCTTTCAGCGACGGGTTGTTAACTAATTATGTATCAATCAAATAACCTAAGTTGAATGATACTATGTTTCTCAACAATCCACTATAGCAGTTTTGATTAAGATTAAAAGATTATGAAGGAGACCATGAATGCTTCTGCCTTGTGCCTCTATAATCTGCTATTTTGATACATGACCTAAAATTTCTCATTAAAACGATGAAACGTCGTCACTTTCTCAGTAACGCTGCATTAGGGGCAACCACAGCTACCGTTCTCAGTTCTTGCCAAACCCAGTCGACAGAAGGAACAGGGGCAGGCTCTAGCTTACCTAACCTTCGCTGGAAAATGCAAACCAGTTGGCCCAAGTCCCTCGATACCATTTTTGGTGGGGCCCAAACAGTGTGCGATCGCGTTAAGGCTATGACGGGGGGAAAATTTACCATTACTCCTTATGCTGCAGGAGAGATCGTACCAGGGTTAGAGGTGTTAGACGCGGTACAACTGGGAACGGTCGAATGTGGCCACTCTCCCAGTTATTATTATGTGGGAAAAAATCCCGCTTTGGGTTTTGGGACGGCCATGCCTTTTGGTTTAACAGCCCAACAACAAAACGCCTGGTTTTATCAGGGGGGTGGCTTAGAAACCATGCACAAACTCTACGCAGATTTTAACATTATTAGCTTTCCGGCGGGGAATACGGGGGCGCAAATGGGGGGATGGTTTAAACGGGAGGTGAAGTCCGTTAATGACCTCAAAGGCTTAAAAATGCGGATTCCTGGACTGGGAGGGGAGGTGATGACCCGGTTGGGGGTGAATGTGCAAGTTTTGCCTGGAGGAGAGGTTTTTCTAGCGTTGGATACGGGGGCCATCGATGCGGCTGAATGGGTGGGGCCTTATGATGATGAGAAGTTAGGCTTAAATAAAGCGGCTGATTATTATTATTATCCGGGTTGGTGGGAACCTGGGGCAACGTTAGACCTACAAATTAATAAGACGGCTTGGAATAAATTACCCCAAGAATATCAAGCTATTTTACAAACAGCAGCGATGGAAGCTAACTTAAATATGTTAAGTCAATACGATGCACAAAATCGAATTGCCCTGCAATCTTTACTGCAAGGAGGAACGCAATTAACGCCTTATTCTCAGGAAATTTTACAAGCAGCACAAACCATTGCGTTTGATTTATACGAAGAAAATGCGAGTAAGGATGCAACGTTTAAAGAAGTGTATGAATCTTGGAATAAATTTAGGGAAGAAGTCATTCAATGGAATAAAATTAATGAATTGAGTTACGCAAATTTTGTTTTTAAATAAAAATAACTGATCATTAAATGATGAAACTTTTTGTAATTTTACTCCTCAATTTCCTGTTATTATTTGCCTATCCTCAACTGGGTGAAGCGGGTGAAGTCGCCGATAGATTAGCTGCCTATCCGAACTGGAATGGTAAACCAAATATTAGTCAACCTAATACTGATTTAATCTATCCAAAATGGATGGAAGGGACTTGGACAGCAACCAGTATCTTAAGGGAACAAATTGCCCCGTTAGCCCCCGAAATTGTTACCCCAGGCTTTGAAAAAAATAAAAAATACTTGAATCAACCGTTTACTTTTAAAGTTCGTTTTAACCCTCAAAAACCAGCGAATCCGAGCATACTTTCTCTCGCTTCTTTATCCCCTAAACAAGATTTTATCGTTGCCGATCGCGCTTTTAACGGAGAAAACATTGCCCAAGCTTATTTAGGAGAGGATCAAGTTCTTTCGGTTAAAGTATCTGCTGATAATCCTAATCGTCAAATCACTTTTTTAGCTGACAACAATCAACTAATTTCTACTATAACAGGCCGCAGTCAAGAAACTCCCAATCCTCAAGAATTTTTAACCCTAGAAATTACTCAACAACTTTTTCAAAGACCTTCTAGTATCTATCTTAATGAAGTAGAAACTACCACAAACTATCGCTTGATTAATCGTCATAAAGTTGAAGCTAAACAAGTCACTGCTATCTATTTATCGCCAGAAGATCCTGACTATTTTCAAGCGATTAATCGTCCTGTTGCTGTGTATCAATATGATTTGATTTTGAATAAAACAACCGCCAAGAAATGATTAATTAGGAATAGCAATTAATCCTTCAAAGGGTTCTAATAAGACTTGTTGAGAGATAACTTTCCCTTTTAAATCATTATGGGTTGATAATAAAATAGACCAGGATTGTTTGACTATTTTGGGTGAGGAAATGAAGTCGAATAGACGGCGATCACTTGACATATTTAATAAAATAACAACCTCTGTTTTTTCATCGGTGCGTAAGTAAGCCAATACATCGGGATCATCTCCTACAAGTATTAATTTTCCTTGACGCAAAGACGATAAATTCTGTCGAAGTTTGATAACTTGTTTATAATAGTTTAAGATAGAATTAGGATCGTTTGCTTGATTTTCTATGTTTGTTTGTTGATAATCTAAGGGTAACTTATACCAAGGTTTTCCCTGGGTAAAATCACCGTTTAATGAGTTATTCCAAGGCATAGGAGTGCGACAGCCATCACGGCCTTTATAGTCTGGCCAACGGAGTCTTCCCCTGGGATCTTGTACTTCTTCAATGGTATCAGGTGGATTGTCCCTCAGTCCTAATTCTTCACCATAATAAATAAAAGGAATTCCTCTTAATGTTAACAGAAACGTTGCTAATAATTTAGCAACTCGATCAGATTCTTTTTCTTGTGCATAACGAACGGTAGCTCGAGGAAAATCATGATTACTCAAGACAACCGTAGTTGGAAAATCCCCTAAAGTTGTTTCAAAATCTTCTAACATTTCCCTAAATGTAACCGCATTGAGGTTAGGGACGGTACTCAATAAAAAATTAAAAGGAAGTTGTAATTCGTTATGGTTCGTCCCATAATATTTGAGAATTTCTTGAGTATTGGGAACCCAAATTTCTCCAATTAATAGGGGATCTTCTTCATGATTACTACGCAAATGTTGCCGTAAATCTTGTAAAAGTTGATGATTTTCAGGATGATTAATGGTATGAATAGGTAGCTGATTAAATTGAAAAATGTTACGAAGATAATCAGGAACTTTATCAACAATCGGATTATCTTTTAATTCTGAATCTTCTACTAAGTAATTAATAGCATCTAATCTTAATGCAGCAGCACCTTTATTAATCCAAAAATCACAAATGCTGAACATTTCTTCAATTACTTCTGGATTTCTCCAGTTTAAATCAGGTTGTTGGATGTAATGAAAGTGGTAATAATATTGTTGGGTTTTCTCATCAAATGTCCAAGTCGAAAGCTCAAATCCTTCCCAGTTATTAGGGGGACTTCCATCGGGTTTGGGATCGCACCAAATATACCAATCTCGTTTTTTAGAATCCCTTGATTGTCTTGATTCCTGAAACCAAGGATGCTGATCTGAGGTATGATTTAAAATAATATCGACAACAATTTTTAGGTTACGTTTGTCCGCTTCTTCGATTAATTTTTCAAAATCTTCTAACGTTCCATAACGGGGATCAACCGCTTTATGATTGGTAATATCATAACCAAAATCCACATCAGGAGACTCGTAAAAAGGACTCACCCAAATTCCATCCACCCCTAACTTTGCAATATAATCTAAGCGATTAATTAGTCCTTGCAAATCCCCAATTCCGTCTCCATTTGAGTCTTGAAAACTTCTTAAATAGACATGATAGAAAACAGCTTCTTTCCACCAATTATCCATCTTTATACCTCCAGGGGACTCCCGTTATAGCAAAGCTTAACGGTGAGACGTGCGGTATAAACGCCTGGGGAAACCCCAGGCGACACGCACTTGGGAATGGAGGTCAACAAACAAACTGAGCAGAGCGAATCGTTATTTAAAAGCATAATTGTACCCGTCATTACGATGAATATATGTCAAATATTTAGGATGAACATCAAACTTTTTATCAGGTAATTGGAGGACAAAACTAGGACGAAATCTGATAGCAATTCTCCCTGTATATTGACCAGCAAATTTACCTTTAGGGATTGACGCTGATACTAAATCTCCTGTTTGAAATCCTTGAAAGAATTTAGCTTTTGGAGCATGACTTTTAGGAAAACCAAATTTATTAAGACGGCATCTTTGTCTTGTACCGTGACCTGTTGCCTTAATTCGCAAAGGTTGATTAGTCTTAAATACTAAATCATCAGGCACTTTTCCGACACAAGCAGCATCTTGCCAGTGGCTTTTAGGCACTTTAAAGCGTTTCCGATTAAACTTAGTTAAACCACCACTACCTGTCTCTACTGGTAATCCTAATTTTTTAAGAGAATTAAACAGTTTCCAACGAGTAGAATTAACAGCAGTAGCATCTTTTAACGGTGTTTTAGCCTGTTTTAAAATGCGGTTAGCCAAGTCGAATTTACCCTTCACGAAATCCTTGATATCTTGATTTCCCTTAGCTTGATTGCAATCGTGACAAGCAAGGGTTAAGTTAGAAACTCGGTCACTTCCTCCTTTACTTCTGGGGTGAATATGGTCAACTTCAAAGGGTTTATCAGTAACACCACAATATTGACAAGTTCGATTAAATTTAGTTAATAAGTATTCTCGAACTTCCCAACCGGAGAGGGTTCCGTGTTGATATTCAACCCCACTAATCTCAGGTTTTTCTTGTTTTTGTAAGTCGAATTCAACTAACTCAACGGAAATGGAATTAATGGGACAATACCTAATTAACCTTTTAACCCAAGTTAAAGTAGTATCTACCCGATGTTGTAAACTTGGAGGTAGCCAACCGTCCCGACGTTTTCTATTAAGAAATCTAGGCTGACGATAACGAGTTTTCCGTCCTCTTCTTCCTCTTCTTAACTGTCGTCTTAAGGTTAAACTATCTTTAATTTGTTGACCTCTGTGTTGTAATTCGGCTCCCCAAATTACTTGGTTTTCTTGCACCAAAGCAATGCCAGTAAACTTAGATCCTGGGTCGAGTTTTAGAGTGATATTTTTAGAAGCTTCTGTTACCACCTCCTTGAGAATAATCGTAAAAGGATAACGCCGAAATACGGCTGCTTTTCTTTCTTTTAAAAGCTGTCTTGCCTGTCCAGGGTGAACAGGATTTAATGGTTTTTTAGTTGTGTCTAAAACAAAAACTGAGTTTTGCACTTTAATCTCCCGTTAGGGGTAATTGTTTGCCTCGTTCAGTTATCTAATCTTGTTAGGTCTAAATCACTTCCTTAACCCGTTTAGAGATGTTTAAATTTAGACGAAAGAGCAAGAAGCTGGCACGCACTTCAAGGTTTCTTGAATTAGATAACGTCTCCTAGAATTTCTAGGGAACTGGTCACATCATAAGCTTCTATTCAAGCCCCTGTTATACTGCCCTAAGCAGTTAACGGCGGGTTTGTGACAATATTAACTTACATCACTAAAATTACTGATATTATATCATTATTTTACAAAGCTTTTTAAATTGTTAAGATTTTGTTGCTTAAGAAGAGTATAACTTAAAAATCTCAGTTTATGATAGTTATATTTTGATCAATCGTATTGATTATTGCTCATTTATTGTCCAAATTCTAAACGAGCTTGTTCTACCATTTCTACCGTAACTTCTTCTGAATCTGCTGCTCTTGCTAATTCTTCAATGCGTTGACGAGCCTGAGTTCTCACAAAAAAAGGGATATTTTTGAGCTTTTGTTGAGCTTCTTGGGTCCAACGGGGATTTCCTTCTGCATTCAATTGATTCATGGCTATTTTTATCAATTTATTGTATTTTTACTATCATATCATTACTCATTCTCTAATCTTCTTGAACTTAACAAATAGTAAAATATTCAATCATCAATTAATCTTGAAACTATAATAATGATGATTAATTAATTAGGGATTATGGACAATCAAAATGAACAATGGTTGAAGATACGTCAAACTTTTCAAGAAATTTGGGGTTATGAAGAGTTTAGACCCCCACAAAAGGATATTATTGAAAGTTTATTAAAAGGGCAAGACTCCTTAATTATTATGCCAACCGGTGCAGGAAAATCCCTTTGTTTTCAATTACCTGCTTTATTCAAGAAAGGATTAACTTTAGTGATTTCTCCCTTAGTGGCATTAATGGAAAACCAAGTTAAGGAATTAAAAAATAAACAGTTATCTGTCGAATTATTACATAATGAAATATCAAGAAAACGACGAAAAATAATTTTAGCAAAAATCGAGAATAACCAAATTAAATTATTGTATCTTTCACCAGAAACCTTATTAAGTCCTCCCGTCTGGCAATTATTAATTCAATCCCATATTGAGATCAATGGACTGATTTTAGATGAAGCTCATTGTCTAGTGCAATGGGGGGAAACTTTTCGTCCTACCTATAGTCGTTTAGGGGCAGTTAGACAAGCATTATTAAAGAATAAACCAACCAATCAAAAAATAGCGATCGCAGCCTTTACAGCCACAGCAGACCTTCAATCACAAGCCATTATCAAAAGAAGTTTACAACTCAAAAATACCCAAGTTTTTTCTATTAGTCCCTATCGTAATAATCTTAATTTAAACATTAAAATTGCTTGGACTCCTCGTTGTCGTCGTCATCAACTTTTAACGTTCATCAAACAGCAACAACAACAAAGTGGATTAGTTTATATCCGTTCTCGAAAAGAAAGTGAAGAATTGAGTCAGTGGTTACAAGAATCAAGTTATAAAGTAGCTGCTTATCATGCTGGTTTAAGTCCAAGAGAAAGAAGAGAAATTGAAGATAAATGGTTACAAGATCAATTACAGTTTGTGGTTTGTACTTCTGCGTTTGGTTTAGGAATTAACAAATCGGATGTCCGTTGGATTGTCCATTATCAATCTCCCTTTTTATTATCGGAATATTTACAAGAAATTGGCAGAGGAGGAAGAGATGGAAAGAAAACTAATACATTAACTTTAATCAGTGAACCTACGGGATGGCTTGATCCCAGTGATCAACAAAGGCATCAATATTTCTTAAAACAATTACAAAAAAAATATCAACAAACCAAACAATATTTTAAACAGATACCCAGACAAGGAAATATTATTACGCTTAAACAGGAAGTACCCACAATCGAAATAATTTTATCCTTATTATATCGCTGGGAAAAGTTAAGGTGGATAGATCCGTTTAATTATAAATTAACCGCTAATTTGTCATCTTTACCTATCAATCAAATAATTAAAAAATCTCAACAAGAATCCCAACAAATGAAACAGTATGTCATGACTCGTTCTTGTCGTTGGCAATATATCTTAAATGCTTTTGGATTTATTCAGGAAGCTAAAGGGTTTAAATGTGGTCATTGTGATAATTGTTTAAGAATATCAAATTAATTGTAAATTCTAAATTGTAAATTCTAAATTGTTAATAACCATACTAAAATAGATAACAAGGGACTAACGTATCAGGAGATGAAGTAGTGGTCAGAATTCTTAAACTTGCTCACATGACAGCCAAGGATCTCGCCACAGTAAAGCGACGGGCCGAGTTAGACATCGATCAAGTGATTCCCATCGCCCAAGAAGTGATAACGGCGATCGCCCAAACCGGAGACAAAGGACTGATTAAATATGCCCAAAAATTTGACTATGCAGGGGCAACCCCAGACAATATAAAAGTAACCCCCGAAGAATTTGACCAAGCGCAACATCTCGTCGAACCTGATGTTAAAAAAGCCGTCGATCAAGCCTTTCGCAACATCAAAGAAGTTCATCAACGGCAACTTCCCGAAGAAATGAACCTGGCCGAAATCGATAGCGGTATCTTTGCCGGGGAAAAAATTACCCCCATTCCTAGCGTCGGGTTATACGTCCCTAGAGGAAAAGGGGCCTTTCCTTCTATGATGCTCATGTTAACTATCCCGGCTATGGTTGCAGGGGTTAAACAAATCGTCGTTTGTACCCCTCCCGATAAACAGGGTAACGTCGAACCAGTTTCCCTCTATGTTGCCCAAATGGCCGGGGTGACAGAAGTATATAAACTAGGAGGAATTCAAGCCTTAGCAGCCATGGCTTTAGGCACTCCTACCGTCCCCAAAGTGGATAAATTGACCGGGCCCTGTAGTATCTACGGCGCAGCAGCCAAACGGGTGTTATTCGGTACGGTGGACGTAGGTTTACCCGCCGGTCCGAGTGAGTCCATTGTCCTCGCCGATGAAACCACCGACCCCCAACTGGCAGCCCTCGACTTATTAATCGAAGCTGAACACGGCCCCGACTCAGCGGCCTTGTTAGTCACCCATAGCGAAACCGTGGCCGAAAAAGCCAGTCAGTTTGCCAAGGAATACCTGGACAAACTTCCCCAATGGCGCAGAGAATTCTGTCAGACAGGGTTAGATGCTTATGGGGGGATTATTCTCACCTCTAGCTTAGAAGAATCCATCAACTTTGTGAACGACTACGCCCCGGAACATTTAGAGGTGTTAGTGGATGATCCCTTGAGGTTGTTAGGAGAGATTAAAAACGCAGGAGAGATTTTACTCGGAAAATATACCCCCTCCTCTGCTGCTACCTATGCGATCGGGGTTAACGCTGTTTTACCCACCGGCGGGTTTGCCCGTTCCTATTCTGCCGTATCTGTGTACGATTTTCTCAAGCGATCCACCGTTGCTTATTTAACCTCTCAAGGGTTCGATCGCGTCAAAGAAACCAGCCAAACTTTAGCCCATTATGAGGAGTTTCCGGCTCATGGAATGGCCATTACCGAACGAGATCAATTACTGTGATGGGGAGTGAGGAAGTGATAAAGTGACGGGGTGATGGGGTAACGAGGGAATATATATCAATGATTTCTCCTAGTCTCCCCCTGCTTCCTCTGCTTCCTCTGCTTCCTCTGCCTCCCCAAACCCCGAACCTCGAACTCACCTTATCTACTTTTGCGTTTTGCCTTTTCCCTGCTTATAGCGAGTGACTACACTTCCTAAAGCTATAGCTAATAAGCTATGAATGAGACTGGGTTCAGGAATAGTGGGAGTGCCACCGGTGCCAGTGCCACCCGTACCCGTGCCATCGGTGCCAGTACCACCCGTACCCGTACCACCCGTACCCGTGCCATCAGTGCCAGTACCACCCGTACCCGTGCCATCGGTGCCAGTGCCACCCGTTCCAGTTGTTGTAGCTACAGGAAATCCTGGGGGTAACGGACCAAACAGGATATTACCCGCAGCAAAAAAGGGACTCGTTTCAGGAGAAAAACCAGGGAAAGGCATGAAATCAGGATCGTCAGGATCTAGTGACTGGTTAGGTAGACCTGGGAACAATAAAGGATCACCCGTTGGATCGTCTTGAAGAGCATAGTAGCCTTGAGGTTGACCCCCTCCAGCCAGATTAGGTTGTAAAACCACCATTGGATCAAGGGCTGCTCCTGGGCCTGGAGGAGTCTCAAGATCCTCATTTGGGACATTCACTTCACCCTCTAGGAAACCCACATCATTGATCCAGGCTTGATCTCTGTTATTGATATAAGAAACTCCCATACGAAAGAATTGTTCTGAGCCATCTAAGACCAAAATATCATCGAGTTCCGTGTCAGTAACGGGATCACTGGGATCATCTAAAGCTAAATAAGCAAAACCATAGTTGCCAGGATCATCTACATCGTAAATAAAACCGAGTAAAGGATTGATGATCAGGTCTTCAGGGTTATCTGACTCTGGATCATCAACCATTGGCTCAAGAAGGATTCGTCTGACGGGTATGGGTATCCCATTGCCATCAACCTCTAGAGGATTTCCTTGGCTATCCACTTCCCACAAAGCTATGTCATGGGCAGTATCTGGTAAAAACACAAAACTGGGGTCATCAAAAGGACCTGGATTGGGAATAGCATTGGTGGCATTGAGAGGCGCATTATTAGGATCTAAGGCGAAATCATTAGGAGGGGCGTAAACACCAAATGCCGTTATTTCTTGATTGTTATTATCAGTACCGGGATTGACTGAAAATTGAAACCCTAACGTATAACTACTAAACACACCTCCGAAATCCGGATCATTGACAAGATCGGCGGGAGGATTATTATCTGAAAGCAATATTGGATTATAAGCAACGGTAGCCGCTTTAGCACTAACGGCACTACTTAAAGAGAAAACTATCCCTAAAGATAGGGTGCTTAAGAGTTTTTGCTGACAATTAACCATAAAATTATTGATTGAAAAATCACTCTACTAAGCCAATATTAGCAACGGTTTTTTCAATCAAATCTTTCCTAAAAATTAAAAAGTAAAACTATATTTTTAGTGTAAAAAATGGTCGCAATTGAATATATTTATTCTTGTTTTGTAGCAAATGAAAAAATATCGATACACAAAGAAATAATGCTTAACTATCTAATCTTATTTATTACTCTTGGGATTAATTTGGTTTACAAACTGTCTAAATTCAGTCAAGTTAATTTAGACTCGTTTAAAATTGGTCACAAATTTTTATGAAGTTTCTTGTATTGCTTGTCTCAGGCATCATGTATTTTTAGGTTTTTTCGATTTTTCTGGGCATATAAACTTAAAAATTGCCTCTTTTAGAGACAATCTTAAGATTTTGTCCTTATTTCTGGAATAATAAATAACAGACTATTAAGTTTGTTGACTCAATGTTTTACAACAGTTTTCATATCAATAGACTAAAAATTCTCCCCACACTCCCCATTCCTCCCACACTCCCCACACTCAACTTAACTAGAAGATTACTATTAGATGACTTGATAGATAAAACTCAACGTTGACCAAGCTTTAACATCAAGGATATAGTTATCTGGGCTAGATTCGAGGATTGTGTTGGTTTGCTGACTGGCGATCCCTAAGTCTTCTAGGAGAGCTTGAGCCATTTCTAAGGGATTTTCGAGGCTCAGAATTTGATCTTTATCCGTTTTGAACTCTGAGATTTTTTTGAGGGCTTCTAGGGTTTTCTCAAAAGGGGTTACCGCAGCGATCGCCAGAATATATTCCCATCCTTGGGTACTGGAGGTTGTCCAGGTTAGGCCAGTAGAAGTAGCGGGGATAAAGTTTTTCATCCCAGGCTCAATAAAGCGTGGCTCCTGCTCTGTGGATTCTGCCTCCTCTTCATAGGGAGGAAGGTAGGCGATCGCTTTCCCACTACTATTAATCCCTAAAATTAGATAATAGAGCGATTGTTCTCCCAGATTTTCTAGACGATACCGTAAGCGAGTGCCTCGGGGGACTTTGGGGAGTCCAGGAAGATTAGACACTGCTGTTTCGTTCGTCTTGTCCTTTCCTTCTGGTTGTACCGTTTTGCTCTTGATTCTAGTCGTTTGCCGTTGTTCAATGGGGTAAGGCTGGGGATCAAGACCTTCGAGGGTAACGCGCCAAGGGAGTTGAGAAGAAGATTCATTGAGGGTCAGTCCCCATAATTTCATGGCCAGGAGTTTCTCTAGGGTCGGACGTAATCGTTCTATGGCAGATTTGATGGCTTCTCCTGATTTACCAACCGTATTGGGCAGTTGTTCTCCCCCTGGTAGAAAAAGAGCGTATCCGTCTGTGTCTTGGGGTTGGGACGATGGAGTAGCAAAAGAGGAGCGCAACCCTAAAATACAGTCGACCGGTTGTTCTCCTTCGGTCAGAACATCGGAGACAAGATCAATAGCGGAAAAAGCACTGGTGGCATCCACTCGTTCGATGCGTTGTAATTTAGGATCAAGGGCAACACTAAGACCAATGTTGTGGGGTAAACAACGGAGGGATTCTTGTAATAATTGTCCGACCGTTAAAGGTGGGTTAGGGGGTTGATCTGAAGAGAACTGTCGGAGTTTGGCTTTTAGACCGTTACGAGAACGCAGTTGTAATGGAGCAGAATCAGGTGAGGGACTCACGGGGTAAAAAATGGAATTGGCTCCATAATATTGCAGAATATTAGCAGGAAAGCCAGTTAAAGTTATGGTCGCTGTTGTGGCATCTTCAACGCTACTGATAAAAGCTTCCGCCGATTGAGATACGGGGGGAAGCAGATAATAGGTAAACAGGGGTTGACCTGGCCTGTTTGCCTGTTGGGGTTTTTGTTTCCCTCCCATAATCGGAAGGATTTGTTCTGTGGTTTTATTGAGGGTGATGTTGAGTCGGCTAGCTGGCACAGTAGACCATAAATGTTGTGTTAGAGCATAAGTAAATAGCCCTGCACTAAAGCCATTCCCTTTCACTTCTGTAGCCACTTGTTGTGAACCGGCTGCGGTGAGGATAATACCTGCACGGTTGGCGGCTTTGGTTTTAGGGAGTTTTTCTTTCAGTTGTGCTTGAAAAATAAATTCTTCTTGATCGACGGTGTCCGTTGGATAGGGAAAAGAGCGAACTCGGAGATGGCCCTGAAGGGTTTGACCGCTACTGTGGTAGCTAGTATCGAGAACCATCGTGACTTTATCGGTGGAGAGCGATCGCCCTAATAACGCTAAGGTATCTTGCAGAATATTATCAGTTTTGGGGTTGCCTTTACTGCTGATGATCCCATCTTTAGCAATAATCCCTGGTAGTTGACCCTTGGTAACGGTAGGAATCAAATCCGCAGGAATATTAACATAATTCCCATAACCACTGAAGTGAAAGATCACCACATCCCCTGGTTTGGCCTGTTTGACTAAATGTTCTACGAAGGCAGTTTCGATACTTTCACGGGTTGCTTCTTTGTCGGTCAACGTCAGAATGTCTTGGGTATTAAACCCAAAGCGATGTATCAGGAGGTCTTTTTGTCGTTCAACGTCGGTGACACAACCTTTGAGGCCGAAACCCGACCCATAATCATTAACCCCCACCAATAAGGCTAGTTTGCGATGGGTTGGTTCTGCTAAAGTTCGATAGTATTGTTGAAGTTGCTGGTTTGAATTTAGCCATGTCAGGCTTTCTTGAGCGACCCCCCAGGTGAGTAAGGTCTGTAAAAAAGTCCGCCGATCCCATTTCATGGTTTCTGTTTGCTCTCTTGGGAAGATACCGCTATTACATTCATCCTAAGATGTGTAGACTTCATTTATTCTATTACAAATTTGCGATTTACAGGGAGTATATCGAATCCTCGGTTAAATTTCAATGCGCTGTAAGCGGGTAAGGTTCGAGTGTCCGTTCTGTTAAACTTACTCAAACCTATCCATTGGTGGGTTTGATGTTAACTTCCTGCTTCAAAGTAGGAGTGTCGGCACTATCTACTCCACAGGCTGACACGGTGGAACTCACCGCC
>JASJDN010000029.1 GCA_030065205.1 Crocosphaera sp. | reverse complement strand
CTCCCCCTGCTCCCTCTGCTCCCCCTGCTCCCTCTGCTCCCCCTGCTCCCTCTGCTCCCCCTGCTCCCTCTGCTCCCCCTGCTCCCTCTGCTCCCCCTGCTCCCTTTGCTCCCTCTGCTCCCCCTGCTCCCCCTGCTCCCCCTGCTCCCCCTGCTCCCTCTGCTCCCCCTGCTCCCCCTGCTCCCTCTGCTCCCCCTGCTCCCCCTGCTCCCTCTGCCTCCTCAAAACCAGTTTCCTGAAATGGCTAAGGTTAATCCTGGCGAATAAATATTAACAAACATAGTTCGACCATCAGGGGCAAAACACACCCCGGCAAACTCACTGTTATTATAAGCATTGCGAGCTAATTTATAATATTGACCTTCGGGGGTCACACCGATTAAAAATTGTTCTCCCATTCCATCTTCACAAACGATTAAATCACCGAACGGGGACATAATTAAGTTATCAGGATAGTCTAATATTTCTGCCCCTGGAGATTCCACAAATAAAGCAATGGTTTCTTCTACAGGATTGTAACGAAAAATTTGACCTTTTTCTGCATTTCCTCCACTGGTACAAGTGAAATAAAATTCACCATTACTGAAACAAATTCCTTCCCCGCGTCGAAAAATTGCAGCCCCCTTTTTTTGTGCTTCGTACCGTAATGTATCTGCATCCGGATCAACATTTTCAAGTTTTACCCATTGCACAGATTTCGGTTCATTGATAGGGTAGTTTTTACTGGTATCAATGTTTGGCATTCCTTCGATTACTAAGGCTTCTAAAATTCCGCCCACTTGTAAATTTTGGGGTTTTTCAGGACGAAAACGATAAAAACAACTATCATTTTGATCTTCTGTTTGATAAATATAGCCAGTTTTTGGATCAACTTCAATGGCTTCGTGACGAAATCTTCCCATATTAATCAGAGGATTAGGTGGGGTTATTTTTTCTTGAGACGGGACTTCAAAATTATATCCATGTTTCTTAATTATTTGCTCACCGCTATCGGGGTATTTTATACTATGAATCGACGTATCTTCTTCACAACTAATCCAAGTATTCCAAGGGGTTTTGCCTCCCGCACAATTTCTATTGGTTCCCGCTAAAGAAACAAACTCTTTCTTTAAAGTCCCATCTTGATTAATAATTAAAGTGGTGGTTCCACCTTTAGCAATGGGGTCATATTTATACGCTGGTGAGGCATTAATTTCATAGTTTGAATTAGGACTTAATTCATGATTACGGACTAAAATAATTTGTTTATTTTTTCCAGGAAATGCAGCCATTCCATCAAAAGCAGGAGGAACAATATTTCCATCGTCTAAGGATTTTCCCCCATAGGAAATAACTTTATAGTCCCATCCTTTAGGCAGATCCAGAATTCCATTGGAATCGGGAATTAATTGACCAAATTTATTAGTATGTATTGGTGTTCCATTAGCAACACGAAGATAATAATTTTTCAGAGAATTAGCAGCAACAATACTGGTAAAACTCAGACTAGCTAAAGTAATAAAGTTTCTTCGGGAAAGAGACATTTTAATCTATTCTGTTACGTTAATAGGGTCTTGAATTTTGTGTTTAAGTCCATTTTTTCCACTATTTTTTATATCATACATTAAATAATCAACTTCTTCAATCGCACGGTCAACAGAGTCAGGACTAACATAATAAGTAATAGCACCAATACTAAAACTAATAGGCATTTTTTCAATGTTAGCCATTTTTAAAAGTTGTTCTTGAATGCGACTTAACACAATATTTGCTTTTTCATAATCAATTTCAATTAAAATTAAAGCGAATTCATCTCCTCCTAGTCTAGCTAATGTATCTGTTTGTCTAATATTAAGCACAATAGTTTCTGTAATTACCATTAATAAATAATCCCCTTGACTATGACCGAGTTTATCATTTACCATTTTAAAATTATCTACATCAAAATAAGCCAAAGTAAAGGGATGATTATAACGAGTCAGTCTGTCAATTTCTTCTTGCAATACTTCAAGAAAAAACCGTCTATTCATTGCTCCCGTTAAGCTATCAGTGCGAGCTAATTTTCTCTCTCTTTCATAGGCTTCTCTGAGTTCTGACAATAAATAAGTTACAATAATAAAGAAACAAAATCTCACAGCAGCGTTCCATTGTTCTAATAAAAGTTGAGGGTTTTCACTAATTTTTGTTTTTGCCCATAGCCAACCTAAAGAACAGATTAAAGAAAAAATTAAGCCAAACTGTCGATTACCATACCAAGTGACAATAATAATAGGCAATAAATAAAAAATTGAAATACCTAAATTAATTTTGATGTAATAATCGACCGAGGTAATAATAATTACTAAAAATAGAGATAACCCAATAATGAAATTTCGAGGAAATGTCTCTAGGGTTTGGACAATTTTTTGCGGATATTTTTTCATTACAGTTTTTGTCGAGAAAATAGGGTCTAAAACCTGGCTTTTTAAAGCGAAACGTTTTTGGGGTGAAGCATAAATCCTCGTTACAAAAATAACTTCTGACTTCTGACTTCTGACTTCGTTAACTCCCCACTTCTGATGGAATAAAAAGCAATATTTAAAGACTTTAATAAATCTTTGTGATTAATTTATAGTTATAAGCCTATTAATTATGATAAGCTAAATAAGCTAAAAAAATAAGTTAAATCTTGCTAAGCTATTTTTAAGTATTATGACTTCTATTAATGAACAACTAACCCAGAAGTTTCAAGACGCTTTAGGGAAGTCTTTTGGTTCAGAGTTTCAAACAGTTGATCCCCAAGTTGGACCAGCAAGGGATCTCAGACACGGAGATTATCAGGCGAATATTGCCCTACCTTTAGCTAAAAAACTAAGTAAAAACCCTAGAGAAATTGCTCAAATTATTATCGATAATTTATCCTTAGAAAATGTTTGTGAAGCCCCTACAATTGGTGGACCTGGATTTATCAATTTAAAACTTAAAACCAGTTATCTAGAAGGGCAACTTAACTCTTTATATAAAGATCAAGGTTTAGGAATTGAAAAGATCGGGAACTCTTCTAAAGTTATTGTTGATTTTTCTAGTCCTAATATTGCTAAAGAAATGCACGTCGGACATTTACGTTCAACTATTATTGGTGATTGTATTGCCCGTACTTTAGAGTTTTTAGGCTATGAGGTTTTAAGACTCAATCATGTGGGAGATTGGGGGACACAGTTTGGGATGTTAATTACTTATCTCAAAGAAGTGTATCCCGATGCGTTAACCCAACCAGATGCCTTAGAAATTGGGGATCTTGTCAACTTTTATAAACAAGCAAAAAAACGATTTGACGAAGATCCAAAGTTTCAAGAAGTTGCAAGAGAAGCAGTGGTAAAATTACAATCAGGAGATCAAGAAAGTCGTCAAGCTTGGCAATTACTCTGTGATCAATCCCGTCGCGAATTTCAAAAAATTTACGATCGCTTGAATGTTCAATTAACAGAAAGAGGAGAATCTTTTTATAATCCTTATTTAGAGGATGTAATTAACGCTTTACAGCAACAAGGAATCCTAGAAAAAGATCAAGGGGCGCAATGTGTTTTCTTGGAAGGATTTACTAACAAATCAGGTGATCCTTTACCCTTAATTGTACAGAAATCTGATGGAGGTTATAACTATGCAACTACAGATTTAGCTGCGTTAAGATACCGTATTAAAGAAGATGAAGCGAAACGGATTATTTATGTAACCGATGCCGGACAATCGAACCATTTTGCTCAAGTTTTTCAAGTAGCTAACAAAGCCAATTTTTTACCCGAAGCAGTCGAGGTAATTCACGTTCCTTTTGGGTTAGTTAAAGGAGAAGATGGCAAAAAGCTCAAAACTCGTTCAGGGGAAACTATTAAACTCAAAGACTTATTAGATGAAGCGGTTAATTATGCTCGTAAAGATTTAGAAAATCGTTTACAAACAGAGGATAGAAAAGAGTCCGAAGAATTCATTAATCATGTGTCTGAAACAGTAGGAATTAGTGCTGTAAAATATGCTGATTTGAGTCAAAATCGCATTAGTGATTATATCTTTAGTTATGACAAAATGTTAACCCTACAAGGCAATACGGCCCCATATATGTTATATGCTTATGCTAGAATTCAAAGTATTAGTCGAGAAGGCAATATTGATTATGAAAACTTAGGAGACAATATAGAAATCATTCTTAAAGAAGATACAGAAATCGAATTAGGAAAATATTTACTTCAACTGAGTGAAACCATTAAAGAAGTAGAAAAAACCTTACTTCCCAATCGTCTTTGTGACTATTTGTATGAACTCAGTAAAAAGTTTAATCGTTTCTACGAAAATTGTCCCGTATTAAAATCAGAAGAAACTCTAAAAACTTCCCGTTTACTCTTATGTGATTTAACCGCAAGAACCCTTAAATTAGGACTCTCTTTATTAGGAATTTCTGTCTTGGAAAGAATGTAGATTTTATGGGTTAATCTTGTTCATTACTGTCAACTTAAAGTACAAATAACTGTCATTGCGAGGGGTAATATAGAGAGTAAGCTTTGAATTTTACTAAAAATACCCCGAAGCAATCTTTCTAGCTATTTCTGAGAACTGGTATAATTTGGTCTCCGAAACAATCCTTATTTTTTATTGAGTTTTCTTAGAGATTGCTTCGGAGAAATTATGACAAGAAATCAGCCTATAGTAGTCGTTAAAAACCTCGCAATGACAATCAAAAAATAATGATTTACCGTTAAGTTGATAGCAGTAAATATTATAAGAACTTCTTTTTAATCAGTGGATGAACTTAACTTTTCCTGAGCCAAGCGTCTTTTTTTCGCGTATAATTGAATGGAGGCTGCCATCGCAATAACTAAAGCAAAAATTAGCCAGGTGGTTAAATCCAAAGGTAGGTTATTTTTAAAGATAGCTAGGAGAACAATAATAACTAATAGCACTGTGGGCGCTTCATTTAAAGCTCTAAATTGTTGTCCTGTCCATTGACATTCTCCTTTTTCTAACTGTTTCATTATTCTTCCACAGTAAAAATGATAGCCTAATAATAGGGCAACAAAAGCTAATTTTATATGCAACCATCCCGACTTTAAGATATCAGGTTCAGTGGAAAGTAAGCCAATAGCCATGGCAACTGTCACAATCATTCCTGGCGTGGTAATAATATTATAAAGACGTTTCTCCATAATTTCATACTGCGCCTTAAGAATGCTTTGATCTGGTTCTTTTTTCTCTGCTGCTTCCGCATGATAAACAAATAAACGGACTAAATAAAATAATCCAGCAAACCAAACCACAATACCAATTAAATGAAAAGCTTTAAACCAATAATATGCCATAACTACCTAAAGATTTCTCCTTGCATAATCCTTGAAACTGAGTTTATCGGGTTTAGGTAAATTTTAGACAAATTTTAAATAAAAATTAAGACTTGTTCTTTTTAAGACTGAAACTGCTGCATTAACCACTGTCCAACTGCTGCTTGATCTTCCTGTTGATTTTTGCGTAACGCTTCTTCTAAAATACTTAAATTTAAGCCTAAAAGCACTGAAGATGTTTGGATAAGATAAGATCCTTTTGGTTCCAAAGTATAAGCAATAATTTGACGATTTTGCACATCAATAATCCAATATTCTTTAATGTTTAATGATTCATAAAGCGATCGCTTGGTACCAATATCATCAAGAAAGCTGGTTTTAGCAACTTCTACCACTAAATCAGGAGGTGAATATTGATCTAAATTAACAATATTTGTCCCTTGGGGAATGATGTTTGCTTGAGTACCAATGTAACAAGAAATATCCGGTTGGCATTCCTTAATTCCTACTTTACGATAAGAACAATTATCCGCTAAGGTTAAAGGGATATTATTAAGAATACAAAACAGATGAATAGCAACAATTATCATACTGTGATCCCTACTATGATCAAAGCCAACGGATAACATTTCTAGCCTCATAGAATGGTGATAATAATAGGCTTTCTTTTTCTCATAAGCTGGATCTTCAATCATTTCTAAGAAATCAGACCATTTTGTGGGAATCCAAGTATCTAAAGGAATCAGGGTTTTAGTATTTTGCATCGGTTTAAATGAGTCTAATTTAATTTTGTTCATTAAAGTCTGACATTCTCCTATAATTAAACCTGGACAGTTTAACGATTCTTAAGCAAGCTAACTTTGATGGAAAACAACGAATTCAAAGAAAGAGAACCTATCTCTAGTTTAGTTCTATATTATCTCTTCAAAGCGTCCGTTGTTGCCCCTATGTGTTACGGTTACTTTCGGGGACGGGTATATGGTCAAGAAAACGTACCAAAAAAGCATCCCTTAGTGGTTGTCAGTAATCATGCGAGTTATTTCGATCCCCCTTTGTTATCCTGTTGTATGGGTCGTCCGGTGGCTTTTATGGCCAAAGAAGAGTTATTTGAAGTCCCTGTCTTAAACGAAGCAATACGTTTGTATGGGGCCTATCCGGTTAAACGAGGAACCAGCGATCGCAGTGCTATTCGTGCGGCCTTAACCGCCTTAAAAGATGGCTGGTTGGTGGGTATTTTCTTACAAGGAACCCGTACCGTAGATGGTTGCATTGATGACCCCAAACTAGGGGCCGCCATGATTGCAGCTAAAGCACAAGTTCCCTTGTTACCGGTGTCTTTATGGGGAACGGAAAACATCTTAAAAAAAGGTTCACCCATTCCCCGTCCGGTTCCCTTAACCATTCGTATCGGAGAAGTGATTCCTCCTCCTGAGTCTAATAAACGTCCAGCTTTAGAAAAAGTGACGCAACAATGTGCAACGGTGATTAATCAATTGCATGATTTAGGACGCTAGTACCGCTATGGGAAACTCAAAAGGCAAAAGGCAAAAGGTAGGATGAATAAATACAACTTTGAAAAATACAAAAATAGATGAGTTTCTATGATTAAGAAATTATTTTTTTTTGTAGTGTATTAACCAAAATAAGGTAAGTTGATATCGAACAATTTGATATAAGAATAATGACCCAATCTTCAGAAAAAAGTAACAATTTTCAAGTTTGCGATCGCGATCTTTCTTCAGAAACCCTACACCGTTATTTACAAGCTGATGCCATTGCTATTGATACAGAAACGATGGGTTTAATACCCCAAAGAGATCGACTCTGTTTAGTGCAATTATGCGATCCTAGTGGTTATGTAACAGCGATTCGTATAGAAAAAAGACAGATAGAAGCTCCCAATTTGAAACAATTATTAGAAAATCAAAACATTGTTAAAATTTTTCATTATGCTCGTTTTGATGTCGGTCAATTTAAGTATAATTTCGGCATTGAAACCACACCCATTTTTTGTACAAAAGTAGCCAGTAAATTAGCAAGAACCTATACTGGATCTCATGGATTAAAAGCCTTAGTCCAAGAATTAGAAAAGGTAGAACTGGATAAAAGTTCCCAAAGTTCGGACTGGGGAAATAGTCAGAATTTATCCGAAGCTCAATTAAGTTATGCAGCCAACGATGTGAGATATTTAATTCCCCTGAGAGAACAATTAATAACCATGTTGCAACGAGAAGAAAGATGGGAAATTGCTCAAAAGTGCATGAAGGTTATTCCCGTATTTGTAGAATTAGACTTAATGTATTATAAAGATATTTTTGAACATTGAATAATTAGAAAAGTTCAAGGTAGGATAAAGATAATGTCGTTGAAATCAAGTAGAACAGAGGTAAATCATGTCAGAAGCAATGGCTCTCACCCCCGATAACGTAGAAACCGTCTTAGATGAAATGCGCCCCTATTTAATGGCAGACGGCGGTAACGTTGAATTAGTAGACATCGAAGGACCTATTGTTAAACTACGCTTACAGGGTGCTTGTGGTTCTTGTCCTAGCTCAACCATGACCCTAAAAATGGGCATTGAAAGACGCTTAAGAGAAATGATTCCCGAAATTTCTGAAGTAGAACAAGCCTTCTAAAATTTGACAACCCTCGTCAGTCAACACGAGGGTTTTTTGACAAATAACTTTGCCACGGGGCCATCACCCAGATAAGATAGAATTCATCCCCAATCATTAACTTTTGCTGAGAACAAACGTGAAGTTATTTGTCTATCATACTCCTGAACTAACTCCAACAGACCATTTACCCGACTGTGCCGTTGTCATCGATGTTCTAAGGGCCACCACTACCATTGCCACCGTTTTAAACGCTGGTGCAGAAGCCGTGCAAACCTTCAGCGATATTGACCAATTAATAAGCGTAAGTGAGCAATGGCTGCCAGAAAAACGCCTTAGAGCAGGAGAAAGGGGAGGAGCAACAGTAGAAGGGTTTGACCTGGGTAACTCTCCTTTAGACTGTACCCCTGAAAGAGTAGCGGATAAGCGTTTCTTTTTGACCACCACCAATGGTACCCGCGCCCTACAACGGGTTGAAAAAGCCGAAACGGTGATTACCGCAGCGATGATTAATCGACAAGCGGCCGTCAATTATCTTGTCAAAACCCAACCGAAAACGGTGTGGTTAGTAGGTTCCGGATGGGAAGGGGGTTATTCCCTCGAAGATACCGTCTGTGCAGGAGCGATCGCCCATACTTTAATTAGTCATGATGCTCAAATGGTAGAAGTGAGTAACGATGAAGTAATCGCAGCGACAGCCCTGTATAGTCAATGGCATGATAATCTGTTGGAAATGTTCCACCGCTCCAGTCATGGTCAAAGATTGTTACGGTTAAACGGTCACGAGGATTTACAATACTGTGCTAAAAGTGACATTATAGAAGTATTACCGATACAAAAAGAGCCAGGAGTCTTGGTGAAACACGCCTAACCATCCTAAGCCGTTTCAGCTTCACCAAATAGCCGAGGACAGCCGAGTTATGAAAGTTTTGGTATTGACTTGGGAATTTCCCCCCCGCATTGTGGGAGGTATTGCCCGTCATGTTGCCGAATTGTATCCAGAAATTGCTAAATTAGGTCACGAAATCCATTTGGTTACAGTGGAATTCGGTGAAAGTCCCCCCTATGAAGTAGTAGACGGGGTTCATGTTTATCGGGTGCCGGTACAAGAAGCGAACGACTTTTTTCAATGGATCGTTCATATGAATAATAGTATGGGCCATCATGGGGGAGAATTACTCCGAGACAAAGGACCCTTTGATTTGATTCACGCCCATGATTGGTTGGTAGGGGATGCTGCGATCGCCCTCAAACATTTATTTAAAATTCCTTTAATTTCCACCATCCACGCCACAGAATACGGTCGTTATAACGGTATTCATAATGATACCCAACGCTACATTGCTAACAAAGAAAGAACCTTAATCTATGATTCTTGGCGGGTCATTGTTTGTAGTGATTATATGCGCCACGAATTGGAACGGGTTTTTGAAACTCCTTTAGATAAAATTGATATTATTTATAACGGCATTCGGGCTGAGAAAAAACGCCAAGATCCCAATTTTGATTATTTGGCCTTTCGTCGTCAGTTTGCCCTCGATCACGAAAAAATTATCTATTATGTGGGAAGAATGACCCGAGAAAAGGGCATTTCTATCCTCCTGCAAGCAGCAGCCAGAGTGTTATGGGAGTTGCAAGGGAATGCCAAAATCGTGATTATTGGCGGTGGCAATACCGAGCATTTACAAGCAGAAGCAGAGCATTTGGGCATTGCCAACCATTGTTGTTTTACTGGGTTTATGTCCGATGAAGATTTAGACCGCTTTCAAACCATCGCCGACTGTGCTGTATTTCCCAGTTTATACGAACCTTTTGGCATTGTTGCCCTCGAAAGTTTCGCAGCCCGAGTGCCTGTCGTAGTATCTAGTACAGGAGGACTACCCGAAGTGGTTCATCATCAACAAACCGGTATTGTGACTGAGGTGAATAACCCAGATTCTCTGGCTTGGGGTATCTTAGAAATATTACGAAACCCTGATTATGGTCAACAGTTAGTGGAAAAAGCTTACGAAGAGTTAGCCCTGCGTTTTGGTTGGCCGCAGTTAGCCAAACAAACGGAGACTGTCTATGAGGTGGTGTGTGAGGAGCGATCGCAAATTTATTGGGAGTAATGGGAAAGATAGAATAGGAATAATCAGCAAGACTGGATAGTAGCATGAAATGGATCGTCTATTTTGCCGTAACCGCTATTGTTTATACTATTATCATTTTTAAATTAAAAGTAAAAACCCAAAGGGAAAAAGTTAGAGAGGCTTATATCTTTTGGAATACTTTAACTTTTTTTATTATCTTTGAATTTATTTTTCTTGAGTCTCTTTTTGATGGTTTTTTATTACATATTATTGGATTTATTTTATCTTTAATATATGCTATTTCTATCTATATTTACTTAAAATCTATTAGAAAAGATATTGATAGTATTTTTTATAAATTATTAGAGCAAAGTCACGGAAAAATTAGTGTATTAACCTTTATGCAAGCAACAGAACTACCTCCTTATGAAGCGCAAAACTATTTAGACAAAAAAATGAGAAAATTAAGGGGGAATCGTCATAGTACCCGTGGTAATATTTATTATGAATTTAGTGCCTGGCAAAACTATTAAGTAGCTGACAAAACATGAAAATTTCATTAAGATTTCGGTATTTGTTGTATATCTTTTTATCTTTTTTATTAACACTTACAATCTGGCAAGGAAAAGTTTTTGCTCAGAGTTTCGGTAGCAATGGATCAAACCCCGACATATTACTTAATATCTGGATGTTAATTGCTGGCTTCCTTGTCTTTTTTATGAATGCTGGTTTTGCAATGGTAGAAGCAGGGTTTTGTAGAAAAAATAATGCCATTAATATATTAGCAAAAAATTTAATTGTTTTCTGTATCTCTGCTTTAGCTTACTGGATATTGGGTTTTGGTGTGATGTTTGGCGATACGACAACGACAGTTACAGGAAATAGCTTATCAGGGCCATGGGGATTTTCTTTTGATATTTTTACTGAGAATAATGGCTTTAGTCAACTATTAAAAACATGGTCTGGACGCTCTCTACCTACATTATTTTTCTTTCAGTTAACCTTTGCCGGAACCGCAGCTACCATTGTCTCAGGTGCAGTGGCAGAGCGGGTTAAATTTTGGGCTTTTTTACTGTTTAGTTTTTGTTTAGTTGGTATTATTTATCCCATTGTCGGACATTGGATTTGGTCAAGCGAAGGATGGCTCTATAATTTATTAAAATTTCGCGATTTTGCCGGTTCAACCGTTGTTCATTCCGTGGGTGGAATGGCGGGATTAGTAGGAGCTTGGCTACTGAAACCGAGACATGGACGTTTTGGCTATAATAGTAGAAATGATACTTTTCAAGACGAAGAAACTCAGGATTTTACCCCTCATAATTTAGGATTTGCTACGTTAGGATGTCTCATTATTTGGTTAGGATGGTTTGGGTTTAATGGTGGCTCTGTATTCTTATTAACCAGTATTCCTTCTGTTATTGTAACCACTATGATTGCTGCTGCGTCAGGTGGATTTTTAGCCTTGATTTTTAGCCCTTCAATGGGTAGTAAAGTGAGTTTAAGTTCAATTATTAATGGTATTTTAGGGGGATTAGTAGGAATTACCGCTTCATCAGCTTACGTTGACATCAAATCTGCTATTTTTATTGGTGGAATGAGTGGAATTTTTGTGTTGTTGGGTGAAGCGTTGTTAAGAAAACTGAAAATTGATGATCCCGTAGGAGCAATTCCTGTTCATCTTTTTGGTGGTTGTTGGGGAACAATAGCAGTAGGTTTATTTAGTAATCAAAACTCCCAAGAATTTATCAGTGGATTAACGCAAGATAACCTAATTTATCAAACAATGTTTCAATTAATTGGGTGGGGTATCGTCATGTTTATAACTGCACTTGCTAGTTTATTTTTTTGGTTAGTTATAGGCTTTATTCTGCAATGGTGGGAACAGTTTACTTTCGGCACTAAGAATAAGAAACATTCATCTCATTCTTATTCTTCTCGAAATGAACAATCACCAAATTTAATAGTTTGGTTTCAGCAATTTTGGGTAAAGAGTAGGACAGGAATTAGAGTTAAATTATCCGATGAATTAGATGGTAGTGACGGAGTTTTTAACAAATTGTAAACTTATCAATCTCTAAAAATATTATCAAATATCTCACGCTTGACTCTAAAGTTTATTTTTTTAAGTCTTTGGTAAAAAACATCTAAATTATCAATGCTTATTGTTTCATCTTTTACAAGTTTACGAATAACTGCTAAAGTTCCTTTAACATTTAATCCCAAACTTATAGCTTCTTTTCTTGCTGCAAAATCATCAAGGATAATATAATCTGTTTGTAATTCTATTCCTAATGTAATTGCGTCCGATTCACCTTTACCTAAACGTTCATTTAAACGATTGGCTAAAAATTTCAACTGAATATCTTGGACGATTAACTTTTTTTGATGAATCAGTTTCTGAACACTGTCTGAAGATTGATCTTCTTTAGTGTTAATCTCTTGTTGTACAGTTTTAGGCAAATAAAAATTATTGTTTGACTCCATAAATTTCTCTAAAAACCCTAACTTAGATAAAAAAATTAAAGGTGAAGAATTGAAAACAACTATCATGATTTTTACCAATTCTTTTCAATTGCAATATCTTCTGTTGTGAGATAAGAAAAATCTATCCTCATTAATTCAAGGATTTTTAAAAGCATTTCTGTATCCATTTCCATTATTTCTGCTGCTTTCTGAAGACTAATTAAACGGGAAGCTAAAGCACCAATTACAAAGACAAATCGCTCTTTTTGCTCAATATTTTCAAATAATTGAACTTCAGAGGCGATTTCTTGAAAAGTTATTTTATTATTCATTTTGATATTTACGATTAGTGCAGAAGATATGTTTATTATAGATGATAATCGAACAATTGGTAGAAGAAGTGAATTAATATCTGAAATTTATTTATCAGAAAATGATAATTCTTTTTAAAAAGTTGATATTACTAACAATTATTCATTTTTTTACGGTCTTAAGTATTGCTCTAAATCTGTTCCTTCAGTGGCTGGACAATTATCGATTTTACCAAGAGATTCAAGAACATCATCTCTCCAATAACTGTCATTAAACCAGTCTTTTAACTTATTTCTAGCATATTCTATGTCGTTAACAATTTCTTTAATTTGGCAAAGATATATTACTCCGTCTTTAACCCTATTATTTGCTCCTTGTTGTAATGCTTTATTATAGAGTTCTATATTTAATGTTGCTTGTTGAGTTAGTTTTTCTTGCTGTAATTTTGCTACTCTTTCTTTACATTTCGATGGAAAATTGTCACCTAATTCTTGTTCTAAGTTTTTGAGGGTTTTAAATTGAGAATCTAAAGACGTATCATCAATCAGTTTAACACAAATTTCTGGTATATTTGAAGGTAAAGGATAATCTGAATTTGTTATTTTTAACATAAAAAAGACTATGGCTAATATTATAAAAATTCCAGTTACTCCAAAAGAAAAATATGCACTCAAAGGTTCAGGATTAGATTCACTATTAATTAATCCTTCCAACTGTTTATTAAACCATTGCAAGTTAAATACTTTTTTATAAATCGGATTAGCTACTTCTAGATAATCTTCTTTCCTGATAACTAACTGAGATTGAAGAAGAGCAACTTTTTCGGGATTATTATCAGCTAAGATTCTAACCTGTAGAATATCCTTATAAATCTTTAATCTCTCTTCTATATTACCATCCGTTTCTAAAATAGCTTTTTTAATTTCTGTTAAATGCTCAGAAGCTTGATTAGTTTGCCAATTTTCAATAATGTGTTTTTGGATTATTTGTTCAATGAATTCTTTTTCTTTACCTTCTTCTAAAATATCTTTATAAGCAAGAACTAGGTTAGAAACGATCTGGGTTAAGTTGGGTTGATTTCCTGTCCAGTCTAAAATTTCGGTAATTAAAGATTGTTGTCGATCTTCTTCAAACACTGAACTTAAAATTCTTGCACTTTGTTGAGATACTTTTTTTTGAGTCTATTTTGTGTGTGTACCCATAGGCTAGATTTACCCATTTGACGAGAATTTAAGACATAACAAAGTTGTCCGTTTCTCAAGGTACTATAAAGCGTATCATCAGCCTCTCGTTTAATATAGCTTGGTGAGTTTAGGGGGACGCTACCACCAATGTGATAAAAGTCATTCATAATCTACTTAAAGATGGAAATTAATCAGGGTCATTTTTGAGTTTAGTGTTGAGAATTATCTTATCAACTTATTTGATCATAAGCTTTTTTTTCACCAATCGTTCACTAAAGTAATCAACGTACAATTTATAACGAGGTTTAACTGCATTTTTATCAAAGGTTACTAACCCCAAACTATGAAGTTTCCAGTTTATATCCGTTCCTAAATCAACTGGAGAAGAGGAAGTGACGCCTTTTTTCATCCCTTCTGCTAACTCAGGATGATTTTGTAAGTTTAATAAATGTCCTCTTAAATGATCTCGATAAATACCTTCTTCGGTAGTTACTGTTTCTTCAAAATTTTTTAAAGATATTTGTTGCTGTGTTAAGGCATAAATTGCTTTGTTGAGTAAATAAGGATTACCACCTATAATATTAATGATTATTTCTAAATCTTCAGGCTTTAGGTTAGCGTCATATTTATGTGCTAAATTCAATACTTGTTCTGCTGTAAAATCTTTCAACTCTATTTCTATACCTACATTTAAAGGTGAACGATTCAGATCAGCAGGAATATAATTTTCTGTAGAATAACTTAAAATTAAGTGCAGTTTTTTCCAAGTTTCATTGATGACTACCTTCTCATTCCAGACACGAAATAAACTTAAAAAATCATCAGCCGTTGCTTGATAGGGAAACAACTGATCAATATGTTCTAATACCAGAATTAAAGGTTGTTTTTGAGCAAGTAAAATATGATCTTCAACATAAGACGTACAACTATATAATCCTAATCCTCCTTGCCAATTTTGCTTAAATACATCTAATAAACCTAATTGTTTGGAAATGATTACGGAAAACCAATTTACTAATTTATCTAAGTCTTGAATAATTGTTTGACTGGCTTCTAAAAAGTTTAACAATTCTATATTGCTGGCGATAAAAACCAGTCATATCTCGTTGATTTCTGGATTTAATTGACTAAAAAATCCGTATTTCTCTTAAATACTCTTATCTTAGAGTTAAAACAAAAAGATGCCTACTTGAATCTATCACCTTCTCAGTAAGCATCCCACAAATTAGATATTATTGAGGAAATCTTCGTGAAAGAATTATCAACTCCCTCATCTCCTGATCATAACAACAATGACAACGCTTTTAAAGCCCTTCCCGATGTCACTGAACAACTGAGTGAGGGAAGAAGTGATAAAGAATCATCAACTCCAACTCCCTCATCTTCTGATCCTAACAAAGATGACAATGCTTTTAAAGCCCTTATCAATGTCACTGAACAACTTAGCAAAGGAAGGGGTGATAATGTGGCAATTACTGGGATCATCGCAGTCGTTATTGCTTTTCTGGCATTTATTGGAACCACTGGGTTTGTTTACTTTGTTTACACTGATGGCAACCGTCAACCTAACCATATTCCCCAAGTTTCTACCACACAACCAGAGTGATAAGTAGTAGATCGTTTTAACTAAAATGGTGGGTTAAGACAGATGGTTATATTCCCATAATAGCTTGAATTATAACCGTCTAACCCACCCTACTCACAATGTTGCCATCCACATCAAAACACCTTAAATTTTGACCCTTCCTAGAAATTGACCAATCTTTTCTACCGCAAGTTCTAAAATATCAGGATCATGGACTAAAGCAAACCGCACATATCCTTCCCCCTGTTTCCCAAACCCCGCCCCAGGAGACACCGCAACCCCTGTTGCTGCTATTAACTCAGTGCAAAAGGCAACGGACTTATTTTCCCAGGGTGGGGGTAATTTTGCCCAGACGTACATGGTAGCTTGAGGCGGTTCAACCGGCCAACCGATCGCATTAAGAGCATTAACAAAAGCATCTCGTCTCGTTTGAAAGCGTATAACTGTCTTTTTAACGGTGGTTTGATCCCCTGTTAAGGCTGCGATCGCCCCGTTTAAAATGCCTCGATATTGATTAAAATCCACCACCGCTTTCACCCGTCGTAAGGCTTGGATGATCGCTGCATTCCCGATCGCATAACCAATGCGAAATCCTCCCATATTATAGGACTTAGAAAGGGTAAAAAACTCAATAGAAAGGAATTTACTGGGATCAGCCTGTAAAATAGAAGGGGGTTGCGCCATTCCCTCAAAAACAATATCGACGTAGGGAAAATCATGAACCAACACTAAGTCATGCTTTCGGCAAAACGCCACTGCGTCTTGAAAAAAAGTTAAGGATGCAGTGGCACTGGTGGGGTTATGAGGGTAACTCAACACCATCATTTTAGCTTGGCCTAATACCTGGGAAGGAACATCCTCAAACACCGGTAAAAAGTTATTTTTGGATAATAACGGCATAGGATAAATTTGACCGCCAGCCAAATAGACACCCCCGGCGTGGGAAGGATAACCCGGGTCCAGAAGTAGAGCAAAATCCCCCGGATCGAGCAACGCTAGGGGTAAATGGGCCGTTCCTTCCTGGGAACCAATCAGGGTTAAGACTTCGGTATGAGGATCAACTGCCACCCCAAACCGTTTGCTGTACCATTGGGCCACAGTTTCTCTGAACTTTAAGGTTCCGTGGTGCAGAAGATAACCGTGGGTGGTGGGATCGTTGAGGGAAGCAGCAATCTGGGCGATCGCTTCGGGATCGGCGGGTAAATCCGATGATCCTAAAGATAAATCAATAATGGTTTGGCCGTTGCTGATGGCTTGAGATTTCGCCCGGTCCATATCAGCAAAGACATTTTTTTCTAAAGCTTGAAGACGGTTGGCAAAGTGCATGGTTTTAATAGTTCCAGGGAATAGGGAGATGAGAGGATCACCAGAATAACTGAGGTCCTCTCCTCACCACCTCACTGTGTTAATTAAGATGTTGTTTAAGCATCTCTTCTAATTGTTGTCTGGTGATCGCCCCTTCGTGTTCGGCCAATAGTTGCTTATCCTTAAACAATCGTAACGCAGGAACCCCCTCGACTTTGCACTTGGTTCGCGCATCGGGGTTGGGATCTACTTCTAATTTGACCACTTTGAGACTATCGCCATAGCTATCAGCAATTTTCTTAATGGAAGGAGAAACCAAACGACATGGACCACACCAAGAAGCCCAAAAATAGACTAATACAGGGGTGTTTGTCTCAAACACTTCTGTATCAAATTGAGGATCTGTAATTTCGAGAACACTACTCATAGTTTAGTTATCAGTGATCAATGATTCCGTTATCAGTTATTAGCTTACCGAAAATTTGGGTTTAAAGCCCCGTCCTTTTAGGACGGCTTTTCTAGGGTTTTAAAGACTGAGAAGACTTTAATGTAAGCGAACTCGTTGATTCAGAAATCTTATGCAGTGATGCTTAGAAAATCCACGCACTTATAGGGCGTGGAGTATGTCAAAAGGTTGGCCAATTTCTTCTACTGGGTTTTCTTGACTTTTCACAGATTATCCAGTTGACGGCGTAAGTCGTCTAATTCTGCATCCACCACTTCATCTTTAGAAGAGGCTTTATCCTGGGTTGAACCTTCGGGTAGGGCCCCTTTCGGTTCAGCCGCTCCGGTCATTTGGGCTTTAAGCATGGCTAATTCATCTTCCACTCCGCTTCCGGCTTCGAGTTCAGCAAATTGACGCTCAACATCAGACCCCCCTAACTCTGCAACGGCTTGAGAACGGGCTTCGGCTTCTATAACTTTGTTTTCCATGCGTTCAAAAGCGGCCATAGAACCACTGGTATTCAAGCCGTTCATCGTTGATTGTAAAGCTTCATTGGCTTTAGCGGCCTTAGCCCTAGAAATGAGCATATTTTTCTTAGTCTTGGCTTCAGAAATTTTGCTTTCTAAGGCCATCAAATTACGGCGCATGGTCTCTATTTGAGCGTTTTGCTGATCCAGTTGTTCTTTGAGGGTGGTAGCTGTTTCTGTATGAGATTTTTTACGGACTAATGCCTCTCTGGCGAGGGTTTCTTCCCCTTTGGAAAGGGCTAGTTTTGCTCGTTGTTCCCAACTATTGGCTTCTTTGAGTGCCTGTTTATACTGTGTTTCCGTCCGTTTTTGGGAGGCGATAGTACCGGCAACCGCTTGTTTTAACTGGATCAAGTCTTCACCCATATCGATAATGGTTTGTTCTAAGACTTTTTCTGGATCTTCTGCTTTGCTAACGAGATCGTTAAGGTTGGCTCTGACAACTCGTCCTAGGCGATCGAATAATCCCATAATACTGTTTATCCTCTTGGTGTGTTTAAGGTGTCAATTTAAAATAACGTTGTTATGCTCTTGATGTGAGACATTCTTGTATTCTAGTGTATCAAAGAGAAGACAAGAGTTCGGGATTCGGGATTCGCAGTTATCTAAACTAATTTGATAAACTTCTTTTTTCCCACTTGTAAAACTTTACCTGAGAGTTGTTCTGCATTGTCTAAAGTTAGGTTAACATCACCGATTTTTTCCCCGTCTAAACGCACTGCACCTCCTTGTATTTGTCGTCTACCTTCTCCACTACTTCCACAAAGTCCACTGGCATTTAAAATATAAAATAATTTGGCGGGAAATTCTACATTGGATAAGTCATATTCGGGGACGGCATCCGTTGAACCCGTCCCTTTATTTTTGACTAAATCTTCTGCCGTTTTTTGAGCGGTTAAGGCGGCTTCTTTTCCGTGAAATTGCGAGACAATTTCTAAGGCTAATAATTTTTGACAGTCTCTGGGATTTTCAGGTAGTTGCTCTAGGGGTAAATTGGTTAACAGTTCAAAATAGTCTTTAATAATCGCATCGGGGGTTTTTTCTAGTTTAGAATACATGGATAATTCATCTTCTTTTAACCCCACGTAATTATTGAGGGATTTTGACATTTTTTGACTGCCATCTGTTCCGAGTAAAATAGGTAATAATAATCCAAATTGAGGCTTTTTACCAAAGTGTCTTTGTAAGTCTCTACCGACGGCAATATTAAACTTTTGATCTGTTCCCCCCAGTTCGACATCGGCATCGATCATCACCGAATCATATCCCTGCATTAAGGGGTAGAGAAATTCATGGAGAAAAATGGGATTTTCCTGTTTATAGCGTTCAGAAAATCCTTCTTTGGCTAACATTTGTCCAACCGTCATGGTGGCTAACAGTTCTTGAATTTTGGCTAAATTTAAGTCCTTTAACCATTCAGAATTGTAGCGTATTTCTAACCGTCCTGGGGTATCAAAATCGAGGATAGGACGCAGTTGATCTAAATAACTTTTTGCATTGCTTTTAACCGCTTCAGAGGTTAATTGTTTACGCACTTCTGATTTACCGGTGGGATCGCCAATTTGCGCGGTAAAATCTCCAATAATGACCACTGCTGTATGACCAGCATCTTGAAACGCCCGTAACTTACGAAAAGGAATACTATGGCCTAGATGAATATCGGTTCCGGTGGGATCAATTCCTAATTTGACCCGCAAAGGACGCTCACATTTTTCTATTAATTTTTCTAAGTTTTCTTCAGGATTATTAGAGTCAGGTTGACTAGGAAAGATTTCGCTGGTTCCTCGATATAACCAATTCAAAGAGTCAGGGGTAATGACTGAGGACATGGGAGGCCAAGAATATTAATAATACATCCTCAATTTTAACAGAGTTTAACCCCGATTTATCCAGGTTGGTTCAATTTTTTAAGGGGGATTTCTCAATCCATTCTGTAGTATCCCTGAAGAAAGAATCAATTTTTTTCTATAATTTCTCCCATGTCTTTTCATTTTTGTTAAGATAGGATGTTAATTAAGCGTTGTTATTGAATAAAAAAAGTATGACCACAGAAAGAGAATATCAAGAAGGACAAAAACGCCTTAAAAAAGCCAGAAGACACTATCACAAAAAAAACAATCAGTTTCTTTGGATTATAATGGGAATCATCGTGTTTATTAGTATCATTAGCCTTCAGAATTATCAAAAACGTTCCCCTCAAACCATTCCCTCTAATTCCTCTCAAATTACTCAATAAATTTAATCACTGTCTCCAAGAAGAAACTTAAGCTTTATTTTACAAAAGAAGAGAAGAAAATAAGATAATCTAGAGTTAGAGTCTTAGGACAAAAAACGAAATTGTCCTTAAATAATCGACTTAAAAACTTATTGTTACAAGCTGCATTCTTTCCGTCAACAGGTAAAATATGAGAGAACTTGACCGAGCAAAAACCAATGACCTTCTCAACACCATTATGGAATATGAATTGGCTGGTGTTGTTCGCTACACTCATTATTCTTTAATGGTAACGGGTCCTCACCGTCTTCCGATTGTACAATTCTTTCAGCAACAAGCCACTGAATCGTTACTCCACGCTCAACAAGTGGGAGAAATTCTAACAGGATTAGAGGGTCATCCTAGCTTAAGTATTGCCCCGATGGAAGAAACCAATGAACATAGTTTACACGCAATTCTTCTAGAAAGTTTAAACCACGAAAAAAAAGCCTTAGACTTGTATAAGGAGCTATTAGAAGTGGTAAAAAATGCCAGCATTTATATCGAAGAATTTGCACGGGGAATGATTGGACAAGAAGAAGTTCATAACATAGAATTGAAAAAGATGCTACGGGATTATGTTTAATCATACCGAAGCGATTTAAAACAAACCCAGGCATCTTGTCTGGGGTCATCTAGGAAATAAAAGAAAAAAAATATATAATGGATAAGTAATCAATAAGTCCTTCTAAATCATGGATTTTAGTGCTGCTTTACCGACTTTCGTCGTCACCTTACGAGAAGGATTTGAAGCATCCTTGGTAGTAGGAATTGTCTTAGCCTGTCTACAAAAAGTAGAACAGACTCAACTCAATCGTTGGGTATATCAAGGGATTGGGGGAGGCATTGTTGCGAGTATTTTGGTGGGATTGTTATTAGGCGGAATTCTTCAGGGAGTCAATGCCTATCAGAGTCCTTACACCCCCGTAATTAAAGAATGTTTAGCCACATTATTTGGCATTATCGCTGTGATGATGTTAAGTTGGATGCTCATTTGGATGACCCAACAAGGAAAACATTTAAAAACAGAAGTAGAGCAAAGTATTCAATCTACGTTAATGGAAAAAAATGGGTCAGGAAAGGGTATTTTCTTGTTAGTTTTTATCGCAGTTTTAAGGGAAGGATTTGAGACCGTTTTATTTATCATTGCTAAATTTGAAAACAGTTGGAAAATTCCCAGTGTTGGGGCCACATTAGGATTAACCACCGCCGCTATTTTAGGATTTCTTTTGTTTAGGTTGGGGGTTAAAATTAACATTCGTCTGTTCTTTAAGGTGATGGGCATTTTCTTATTATTAGTCGTTGGGGGATTGGTATTAGGAGTTCTCAAACATCTTAATCTGGTTGTGATGTTTTTAGCCCAACTTGATCCAAGTTTTTCCCAATGGTGTTTCTTAACTGGAGACTCTTGTATTTTAGGACCTTTAGTTTGGGATGGTTCTATTATTTTACCCGATAAAACCTTTCCAGGAATTATCCTTAAATCCCTGTTTGGATATCGACAAACTTTATATTTAGGACAGATCGTTGTTTATCTATTGTTTCTGTTAAGTGTGGGGACGTTATATTTCAGAAGTTTATCAACGCCGGCTAAGTAGTTAATATCAGACACTCATGGCTTAAAATTCCGCAACTTTAACGCATTTGATACCACAGAAACGGAACTAAACGCCATCGCTGCACCAGCTATCATGGGGTTTAATAAGACACCAAAGAAAGGATATAAAATACCAGCAGCAATGGGAATTCCTAGAGTGTTATAAACGAAGGCAAAAAAGAGATTTTGACGAATATTTTTCATCGTGGCACGACTCAATTTTATGGCTGTTACAATGCCTTGTAAATCTCCTGAAATGAGGGTAATATCACTGGCAGACATAGCCACATCTGTCCCGGTACCGATGGCCATTCCCACATCCGCTTGAGCGAGTGCAGGTGCGTCATTGATACCATCCCCCACCATAGCGACGATTTTACCCTGAGATTGCTGAATTTCTCTCACTTTATCTGCTTTTTCGTCGGGACGTACCTCTGCAAAGACATGATAGATGCCCACTTCATCGGCGATCGCTTGGGCGGTTTGTTGATTATCTCCGGTCAACATTATTACCTCTAACCCCAATTTTTTCAGCTTTTTAACGGCTTCAACGGAGGAAAATTTCACCGCATCAGCAATAGCAAATAAGCCTTTGATTTCCCCATTAATGGCGATCCAGGGTGTGGTTTTTGCTTGGCTTTCCCATTCGATTGCTTGCTGCCTTAACTCATCGGTATTAATCCCTAATTTTTCCATCCATTTCTGTGTTCCTATTTGCACTAATTTGCCGTTAATTTTTCCTTGTACCCCTTGACCTCCCATTGCTTCAAAATCATCGACTTTGGGTAAATTATTAGAAACCCCTTGAGACTTGGCATAATTAACAATTGCTTCGGCTAGAGGATGCTCAGAATTTCCCTCAATAGCTGCTGCTATTTCCAAGACATTCAACTCATTATCATCAGCAATTCCATCCACCGTAATATAATCGGTAACTGTGGGTTGACCCTGAGTCAAAGTCCCTGTTTTATCTAAGACAATGGCTTTAATTTTATGCGCCAATTCTAAACTATCTGCGCCTTTGATTAAAATGCCGTTTTCCGCTCCTTTACCTGTCCCTACCATGATAGATGTGGGAGTTGCTAACCCCAAAGCACAGGGACAAGCAATAATTAAAACGCTGACAGTTGCCACCATTGCTAAAGATAAATTCTGAGCAAAAATGAACCAACTAATAAACGTAATTACAGCAATACTCATCACCACAGGAACAAACCAACCCGTCACCTGATCCGCCGTTTTTTGTATGGGTGCTTTGCTATTTTGTGCTGCTTCAACTAATTGAATAATTTGTGACAATGCCGTATCTTTACCGACTTTTTTGGCTTCAAATTTAAAGCTGCCTGTCTTATTGATAGTTGCCCCGATCACGTCATCTCCTGCTTGTTTTTCAACGGGTATGGATTCCCCTGTAATCATAGATTCATCAAGGGTCGAGTTGCCTTCAATAATAGTTCCATCTACGGGAATTTTTTCTCCTGGACGAACTAAAATTGTGTCACCAATGACCACATCTTCCACAGCAATATCAATCGTTTCCCCATCACGAATTACCCGCGCTGTTTTAGCTTGTAATCCCATCAGGTTGCGAATGGCTTCTGAGGTTTTCCCCCTTGCCCTATTTTCTAATAATCGACCCAATAAAATTAAGGTAATAATAACAACTGCAGCCTCATAATAAACGTCTGCATTTAAGCCTTGAGAGATAAAAAATTGAGGAAAAAATGTGGCAAATAAAGAGTACAAAAAGGCGGCACCGGTTCCCAAAGCCACTAACGTATTCATATCAGAAGTCCGTCGTTTTAAAGCTTTGAGCGCACCAGTATAAAATCCTTTGCCACACCAAAAAATGACAGGAAGACTTAAAATTAACTGAAACCAGGCATTATGTAACCAGGTAGGAATAAAAGGAATAGATAACCCCGTCATCATGGGTAATGAGCCAAAAATTAAGATGAAACTAACAGCAGCACCGACAGTTACTTTTTTTGTCAATTCTTGTTGTTTGGCTGCTCTTTTTTGCTGTTCAATATCTTGGGTTTGATTATTATTTTCATTTTCTACAGTATAAGCTTGATATCCTGCTTGACTAACAGCAGCTTTAATAGTTTCTAAATCAGTGATTTGAGGGTTATAGGTAATAGTTCCTCGCTCTAGGGCAAAATTTACGCTACATTCTTCTACGCCAGACACTTTATTGATAGCGGTTTCAATACTGGTGGCACAAGCAGCACATCCCATTCCTTCTAATTGTAAAGTTTCTTGTGCCAAATCTGTATTTTTATGAGAAGATTTACGGTGTAGGGAGGTTTTCATATAATTTGTCTTTCCGAGCTTTCTTCTATGATATAACATCCTTTCTAGTCTGGAGAGGCAAGCATGATTCCCCCCAAATCTAAAGCATTCCTAAAAAATGAAGGGGGTTACTGAAGTCTTACCTATAATTGCCACCAAATACCTTTTTTTTGAACAATGAGAATAGTTAGTAAATTAAAGATTATCACTGTTGTTACTCTTCTATCTTTAGCATTTGGCAATCAATCAGCATTTAGTAAAAATAATGGCGTAAATGAGCTTAAAAATGTAAAAAATCACGAACAAAAAACAATACTAACTAAAATAGAAAACAATCATATTATTTCTTCACAGGAGGTTATGACTGTTAACAATTCTCTCATCAGTCTCCCCATTCCTGAACCCCTTGGAATCTTATGTATTCTAGGTATGGCAGGAGTTAGCAGTTTTTTGAAGTTAAAAATAGCTAAAATTAAATACGAAAAACAGTCAGAAAACACACAAAAGGTAGAAGTGTCAGGTTTTCCTGAAAAATCACAACAACTAACAGAATCATAAGGATTTGTGGCTTAGGTTTTGGGAAAGAACGCTTAATAATTAGGGTTTCTTTCCCACAGCTTCGCATCTCGCTCTAGCGAAAAAAGCGTCAGGATGGCTTCCCCATTCAATAAAAGCTTGACTCATGGTTTCTAGTTCTTGTGGTGTGGCTAAACCATGATTCAAAATCACTGCCGTCACTTGCTTTTGTAAGATTAAATCAGCCCAAAACTCACCATTTTGTTTAATCTTTTCTGTTGTGCCAGCATAGTCAAAAGAAGCAGAGGCTTTTACATTAATGAAGCCGACTTTTTGTAAATATTTACGTTGATATTTGCCAAAAAAAGGATCGCCTCCATTAATAGTTACCACTTGACCCAATAGGTTCCAAGCTTTTTCTAAAATGGGAGAAGAAGGGGTAAAGATGATATGATCGTGATCAGCATCTCTAATGCCGATAATGCCACCAGATTTTAACACGCGATAGACTTCTTTTAGGGCTTGGTCAGGGTGTTTTAAATGGTAAATAACAGCATGAGCAAAAACAGCATCTAATGAGTTATCAGGGAAAGGCAGTTCATAGATATTCCCAACTTGAAAATTAATATTATTAACGTGTTCTTGTTGTGCTTTGTTACGTCCAATCTCAAATTGACTGTCTTCAATATCAATGCCTATTACTGAAGCCGGGGCAACAATTTTTGCTAAATCAACCGTTATGGTACCAGGACCACAACCACAATCTAATAATGTCATATTAGAAGATAGATAAGGTAGGAAAAAATCTGCTTCTTTACTGGCTTTTCTTTCACTAAAAGAATGAAGGGTAATTGTCCCATAGGCCCCTGAATATTTTTCTCTTTCTGAGTCGATTTTTTGGGTCATTGCTCTAGGATTTACTCAAGATTATATAATTGTTAAGATAGCAAACTTGGGGATGACAACAGGAGATTAAACGAGTAAGGTTCCCAACGCTAAGCTGTCGCTATAGCGTGGGCTTTCTGTAGCCCTAAGTCTATCGGACAAGCCAACAAACTTGAGCCTCTAGGCAGCCTTACACTCTGCCCCACTAAAGCTATCATTAACGAACCATTAAGATCAGCGTCCCCAATCCATCCACAAGCTTTATTACTACACTTAAAAGACTTATTATTTCTAAGTCCAATATGCAGACAACAATTGCAGGTTTGACTGGTATATCTTGGGTTAATTGCTATCACCTCAATTCCTTCTTTAATTCCTTTATATTCTATAAAACTTCTTAGCTGATAAAACCCCCAAGAATTAGACCGTCTTCGCTCAGTTTTGTTTCTAGGTTTTTGATTAGTACGTTCTCTAATTCCTGTTAAATCTTCAATGGATACAAAGGATTGAGTTTGTTTAGCTTCGTCAATGATAGCTTTACTAATATTATGATTTAACCACGCCTGATATCTTCTTTCTTTACCCGATAGCCGTTTCAAAATCTGGCGACACCTACGCCTTGTGGATCTTGTGCCTTGGGATGCTTTTTTTTGCAAAGAAGCCCTGAGTTGATTAAATTTATCTCGTTTTTCTTGAATGTCTTTTCCTGACCATGATTTATTAGTGCTAGTAACTGCTATGTCTCTTCTACCAAAATCAACCCCAATCACATTATCTGATTTGATAGGCTTTGGAGCATCAGATTTAAGTTGAATGTGAACATACCAATCACCATCTTTGTGTTGACAAACTTGTGCTGACGTGGGATTTTGACCTGATAGTTTTCCTATATGATAATTGCTTACTCTCATAGGAATTTTAGCCCGTTTACCCGTTGTACTAATACTAGCTAAATAACCAGTCTCAATAAACCGAAAAGTACGAGCATCACAATCAAAACTGGTAGGTTTAAAGTTTTTAACTTTCCTACTTTTCTGTTTAGCTGTTAAGCGATTAGCTGCGACCCTTGCACAAGCTCTAACAACATGATTAGCTGTTAATCCAAAACGTTCTTTAACGTCTTGATAACATACAGCTTGTATTGAATTTCTATTGGTCAAATTAGGTTTAACAGTCTTATTGATGTAGTTACAAGCATCGCCAAATGCCTTAGCAGTATCATTTAACAATTCGATCTGCTTTGACGTAGGTTGAAGCTTGACAACTAAAGTTAAGACTTGTTTCATCGACCTTGAAAACTCACTATATGACATAGTAGCATAAAAATCGTCCTTCGTGTTAATATATTGGTCGCAATTCCTCTCTCTCGCTAACATTCGTATAGCGTCAGCCTCCTTGCGACATTAAGGTGAGTCGGACTAACATGACCAGAAACGGACAAGAACCACCCATTAACCCTAGTCCCCAAGATATAGCTTGGCCATTTTGGCCAGTGGTTCCTCTGTATCCTTATGGTCAACGTCGTACCCTCCGCAAAGAAGTGGTTAAGGATACTATATGGACGTTTGAGCAGTGTCAGGGTATTCTCTATGTGGTGGTTCCCATTCGCATGACGGTGGTGAAACTCGCTCAAGGGGGACTGTTGGTTTATGCACCGGTTGCGCCGACTCGTGAGTGTATCCGTCTGGTTAAGGAGTTAGTGGATGCTCATGGTGAGGTTAAATATATCATTTTACCCACGGTTTCGGGCATTGAACATAAGGTGTTTGTCGGTCCATTTGCTAGGTGTTTCCCCAACGCACAAGTATTTGTCTCTCCTCATCAATGGAGTTTCCCCGTTAACCTTCCTTTAAGTTGGTTGGGGTTTCCCCGAAAACGAACCCAAACATTACCGTTAGACAGTCATCAAAGTCCCTTTGCTGATGAGTTTGATTATGCCATTTTGGGACCATTAGATTTAGGTTTAGGCCCGTTTGAAGAAGTGGCGTTTTATCATAAGCGATCGCACACTTTATTATTAACGGATTCTATCATTTCTATCCCTTCAACTCCACCAGAAATTGTACAACTCGATCCCTATCCTTTATTATTTCATGCAAGGGATCATGCTGTAGAAACCATCGATGATACTCAACAAAACCGACTGAAAGGATGGCAAAGAATTGTTTTATTTGCCCTTTATTTTCGTCCGAATGCGTTAGGAGTGGTTAAATGGGGACAAGTCTTCCAAGATGCTTTGAAAGCCCCAAACCGCTCCAAAAAAGCTTATTTTGGGCTGTTTCCCTTTGACTGGGATGACAGTTGGCAATCATCTTTTAACGAACTGTATAATCACCCCTTATTAGTTGCACCTATTTTACAAGGGGTTATTTTTAACCGCAGTCCTTTGGATGTGTTAACTTGGGTTGATCAAGTCTCAAAATGGGGCTTTAACCGCATTATTTCTGCCCATTTTAATAGTCCAATTCTAGCGAAACCTGAGCAATTTAGAGAGGCATTTGATTGCTTACGTCACCCTCAATATAACTTAGCCAATAAAGATTTTCAACTGATACAAGAGATTGATCAACGGTTGACTAAACTGGGGGTTACACCTCCGTCTCAATTGTAATATGAAATCCTGTTAAATATCATACGTTAAGGTAAGGTGGGCAGGGGAAGCAGAGGAAGCAGGGGAGGAGGAGTTTCCCGTAATGATGATAACGATGGTTAATTAAGCGGATTTCTTGTAACTTATTTGTTATTAGCTATTTGATCTCTTTCTGTCCTTACCCATTGGGACTGAGGACGGATTAAAAAAGCAAAATAAAGGGGTATTTTCCATAATAGATAAAAGGGAATGGTTAGTAAGGCAAACCCTGGAATTTCTTGACGGCCAAATTTAGCCCAACCGATTAAAACACCTATCACTAAACAGAATCCTGCTATGGCTAAAATGATAGTCGGTAACCAAGAAAAACCGAATAAACCTGCTGTGATTGTAATCAGAATTGTTGCTATCCATAACATCACTAACAGAGATAAAGGGGGAACACTTAACTCTAATGCTAACCCGATTAAATCAAAACGTCGTTGAATAATTGCTCCTTTTAATAGTCGAGGAACTTGGTTTAAAATGGTTTGAATATGACCATGTTCCCAACGCGTTCTTTGGGTTTTTGCTGCTGAAGTTTGTTGCGGAAGAATACCCGTGACTTGAGCATCTGGACAGAAAATAGGTGAATAGCCAGATAAAGCGAGATCAATTCCTAGCTGCATATCTTCAACGATATTACCACTTGCTAAAGAAATTTTTTGTAAAACTTCCCAAGGAAAAGCCATTCCTGTTCCTGCTAATAAGCAAGGGAGTCCTAACTGATATAAACCGGTAGAACGAACTTGATTTTTAACTAAAAATGCTAAGGCAGAAATTAAATCTTTTGGACTGGGATTTTGGGGTTTTTCTAGTAAGTATAAAGCTTGAATTGGTTTTTGCTCAACTGAAGATTCACGGATTAATTTTTTAATGGTTTCAGGATGAATATAACAGTCAGCATCGATTAAAAGGATAATGCTAGGAGGATTATTTTTTAGGTAGTTTAAGCCATAATCAAGCGCGTAACCTTTCCCTCTATTTTGATCATCTTTCCGTTCTAAAACTGTAACTCCATACTGTTGAGAAATTGCTGAAGTTTGATCGGTACAATTGTCAGCAATGACAATAATGTTATCGGGTGAACTAACTTGAGATAAGATAGAATTTAAGGTGGTTTCAATGACTGCTTCTTCATTATGAGCAGGGATTAAAATTTTAAAATCGGGTAGCTCTTCTGATGTTACTTCTGATGTTTTACTTGAGAAAGATAAAGACATTACACATTCAACAAATAAAACAAAACAAGGAATCAAAATGAGACAAGAGAAAGAGAATAAAATGATGTTTAGAAAAAGTGTCATGGTGTTGATACTGATAAAATTTGAGTTAGTGAACGGAGCTAAATAATTGTTTTAACTTTTGAGCTTCTTGGTTAACATTATGCTCTTGTTTTACCATTTCTGCGCCCATTTCTCCCATTTCCTTTAACTGAGATTGTGGAGTTTCTAAGACTTTTTTTATGGCATTAACTAACCCTTCAACGGAACCAGCAGGAACTAACCAACCTGACTTTTCAGGGATGACTAATTCAGGGACTCCTGCAATATAAGTGCTAATGACGGGACGACCTAATGCCAAACTTTCCATAATGACAACAGGTAAACCTTCAGCAAAGCTAGGTAACACCATCGCCCATGATTGTAAGATATAGTTTTGAACATCTGCTTGAGTTGCCCATCCGGTAATTTCTACCGTATTCTGTAAATTTAAACGGTTTATTGCCGCTTCAATGGGTTCCCTTAATTCTCCATCACCCACTAAAATTAATTTAAAATCATATCCTTGAGAAACCAACTTACTCACCGCTTCTATTAATAAGTATTGTCCCTTTTGTTCACTCAAACGACCGACAGAAACGAAACAAGGTTTTTCAGGAAACGGTTGAGAAGAAAGAGAGAAAAAGGCATCATCAACCCCACAATGAACCATCTTGATTTTATCCCAATCTTGAAAGTCACACCAGCGATACAGTTGACTTTTTCCATAAGAACTAATGGCAACTACAAAAGCAGCGTGTTTTATTTTTTCAGGTAAAGCGATCGCTTGAACTTTATCAAACTCATGGGGTCCATGAACTGTAAAACTATAGGAAGGTCCCCCTAACCCGTGACAGAACATAGCAACCGTTGTGGCATTGGTGGCAAAATGAACATGAACATGAGTAATCTTTGATTGAGATAACCATTGCTGTAACACACAAGCTTCAGCCAGATAAATTAAATGATAAATAACCCCTGTTTCTGATCTCCAGCCAATACGAACAGCAAAGAAAAACATGGATAAAAAGGAGAAGAAGTTAGTCAAAACAGTTTTAATAATAGCTAACAATAATCCTAACCCACCCACATTAAGGATCACTCGTGTTTTCGTGATTTCTTGTTGATCAGCTTCATCCATCATTACCGTGGTTGGACTACGAACAGCAAATCGTTCCACCGAAACTCCATTTGCCTCTAACGCTACTATTTCTCGACGAATAAAGGTACAACTAGCATAGGGATGAGTATTCATTAAATAAGCGATCTTCATTATTCTTGTGATCCTTGATCAAGTTCAGCACTTAAGACCGTAAATGTCCTCTTTAAGAGTATCCTATTAGAAGGACATAATCTTAGATAAATTTACTGATTTCTAATGCGTATTGGTATTGTTGGTTGTGGCTTTGTCGCTGATTATTATTTGAAAACCCTTCCGCTTCATCCTCAGTTAGAGTTAGCTGGCGTGATGGATCGCGATCCCCAAAGGTCCGAACATTTCTCCCGTTATCATTCTGTTCCTAAATATGCTTCTTTAGAGGCTTTATTAGAAGATCCTCAAGTATCTATTGTCCTTAATTTAACTAACCCTCGCAGTCATTTTCAAGTGTCTCAAGCTTGTTTAAATGCCGGGAAACACGTTTACTCAGAAAAGCCTCTAGGTATGACGTTATCAGAAGCGAAAACTTTAGTTGATTTAGCAGAATCAAAACATCTTTATCTTGCTTCTGCCCCTTGTAATATATTGAGTGAAACGGCACAAACGATTTGGAAAGCATTACGAGAACAAGTCATTGGAAATGTCAGATTAGTTTATGCAGAAATGGATGATGGTATGGTTCATCAAATGGCTTATAAAAAATGGAAAAGTGAATCGGGTATTCCTTGGCCTTACAAAGATGAATTTGAAGTTGGATGTACTTTAGAACACGCTGGCTATTATATTAATTGGTTAACAGCCTTTTTTGGAGCAGTTAAAACGGTCACTGCTTTTTCTTCTTGCTTGATTCCTGATAAAACAACGGATGTTTCTTTAGAAGTTAATGCTCCCGATTTTTCTGTTGCTTGTCTTGAGTTTCATTCAGGGGTTGTTGCTCGATTAACTTGTAGTATTGTTGCCCCTCATGATCATCATTTTACGATTATTGGTGATCAGGGTTTATTAAGTACAAAAGATTGTTGGTATTATCGGTGTCCTGTTTATATTCAGAAACGATTAACCATTAGAAGAAAGACGTTTATTAGTCCTTGGAAACAAAAGTATCCTTTGGTGGGACAAGGTCGTACAAAATATGGATACAAAGGATCTCAAGAAATGGATTTTTGTCGAGGCGTTGCTGAATTAGCAGAAGCCATTACTGAAAAAAGAAGTTGTCGTCTATCGGCTCAATATTCTCTACATATTAATGAGATTGTTTTAGCAATTCAAGAATCGGGTAATACGGGAAAACCTTATCAAGTGACTACAACTTTTGAGCCAGTTGACCCCATGCCTTGGGCTAAGTGAGTCTGATTAAGGTAAAATTGATTAATGGCTATTTTAGGAAAATAAATTATGTCAAAAACTATTAATTGGGGAATTCTTGGAACGGGATTAATTGCTCAAGATTTTGCTCAAGGACTTAGGATACTTCCAGAGGCTAAGTTGTTGGGTATTGCTTCTCGTAGCTTAGAGAAAGCCAATAATTTTGCTCAAAAATATCAGGTGTCTCGTTCCTATGATAGTTATCAAGCTTTAGCCCAAGATCCTGATATTGATGTGGTTTATATTGCGACTCCTAATTACAGACATAAAGCAGATTCTTTAATGTGTTTGGAAGCCAATAAAGCAATTTTGTGTGAAAAACCTTTTATGCTTAATGCTAAAGAAACCCGTGAAGTGATTGCCTTAGCACAGCAAAAAAAATTATTTTGTATGGAAGCAATGTGGATGAGGTTTATGCCTTTAATTCAAAGAGTTAAAAGTATCATTGAAGCGGGGACAATTGGAGAAATTTGTCTATTAACGGCTGATTTCGGTTATCGTGCTAATCCCGATCCTCAAGGAAGATTTTATAATCTTGATTTAGGAGGTGGGGCTTTACTAGATAGAACAATTTATCCTCTTTCTTTGGCTTTTTATCTCTTAGGTGAACCTCAAGACGTTGTATCACAAGGGATATTCAGTGAAACAAAAATTGATGAACAAAATGCCTTGATTTTGCGCTATCCAAAGGGCCAATTAGCGGTACTATCGGCTACCCTAAAAGCTCAAACCTCCAACGAAGTTGTCATTACAGGAAGCTTAGGAAGAATTCGCATTCATAGCCCTTTTTATCGCCCTTTAAAATTATCCATAACTCAGTTACCTCAAGCTTCAGCGTCTGGTCATTCTTCTTCTTCTTTTAAACAAAAAATAAAGTCTGTTCTTAAGCAAAATTCATTGTTAAAAAAATTAGCTCTTTATGCTGAGTTGTATGATCTTCCCCTTAAACCCAAAAAAGCTTTTCAAATCAAACAACTATTTTCAGGAAATGGCTATAATTATGAAGCTCAAGAAGTGATACGTTGTCTTCAAACGAACCAATTAGAAAGCCCAATTATGCCACTCAATGAAACCCTAAAAATTATGGAAATTATGGATAGTATTCGTCATCAATGGAATTTAATTTATCCGCAAGAGAAGTCAATCGATCATTAATCTTAAAATTATCTAAAAATAGAGTAAATCGTAAAAAAGGCTACAGACAAATAGAAAAGGGAGCAATCATAATTAAAGATTAAAAAACACCCAAAACTTCCCATGAAACCACAAATTATAGTCTGTGGGTTAGGACGAACCGGATATAAAATATTTCGTTTATTAAGACGACAAGGGGCTGCTGTAGTTGGTATTAGCGACCGCCTGATTTTAGGAGAAACCTCAGAAAACGTCATTGTTGGCGAATTAAGTTCCCCTTCAACCCTAGCCAAAGCGGGCATTCATCACGCCCACACTCTGGTTTTAGCCAGTAATGACGATGCCATTAATCTAGGAACCCTTACCCAAGCAAGAATTCTTAACCCCAACATTCGCATCATTGACCGTCTCTTTAACCATACGTTAGGGGAACGACTGGATCAAACCCTTCCCCATCACCATACCATGAGTGTTGCGGCCTTAGCCGCCCCTATTTTTTCCTTTGCAGCTTTAGGCAATAAAGCCATCGGTCAACTACAATTATTTAACCAAATTTGGCCCATTGAAGATATTGTCATCGATGAAAATCATCCTTGGTTGGGCTTAAATTTAGGGGAGTTGTGGGAATGTCCCTCACGGATGCTGATTTATTATTTACCGGCCCAGGGAGAATTAGACTTAGTGTCGGCGGTATTACAGGAAAAAGCCTTACAATTGGGGGATCATCTCATTATTGGCACTCGATTAAACAGTCGATCTAAACGTCGCTTTTGGGGACAAAAAATAGTTAAAGCGATCGCTAATTTACGCCGTTATCAACGTTACGTTAACCCTGTCATTGCCGTAACATTGTGTTTATTAGGGATGATTTTTGCTGCAACCTTTACCTATGTTGCGGTTAGTTACAATACCTCCTTAGTAGATGCGTTATACTTCTCTGTGGGCATGATCACCGGTGCCGGGGGACAGGAACAAGTGGCTGAAAAAGCCCCGGCCAGCATTAAAGTGTTTACCGCGATTATGATGATTGTCGGTGCAGGAGTGATTGGTGTCTGTTATGCGTTGCTGAATGATTTTATTTTAGGCACTCGCTTCAAGCAATTTTGGGATGTGGCCAGAGTTCCCACCAAACATCATTATATTGTCTGTGGGTTGGGAGGCATTGGTATTCAAACGGTTCGCCAACTGCAGCAACAAGGCCACGAGGTCGTAGTAATCGAGTCAGACCAAAATAACCGCTTTTTACACACGGCCCGTTCTTTAAGAGTTCCCATTATCTTAGAAGATGCGCGGGTCAATGATACGTTAAAAACGGCTAATATTCAGAAAGCAGCCGCCATTATTGTTGTCACCAGCAACGACATGATCAACGTAGAGATTGGACTAACGGCCAAAGCGATCGCTCCCAATATTAACATTATTCTGCGATCGCAAGATCCTCAGTTTGGTCAGTCGGTACAAGAGGTGTTTGAATTTGAAACAGTGTTATGTCCGTCTGAGTTGGCCACCCCTTCCTTTGCTGCTGCTGCGTTGGGGGGGAAAATTTTAGGCAATGGCATGACCGAGGACTTATTATGGGTAGCCTTAGCCACCTTAATTACCCCCCAACACTCTTTTTGCGGACAAACGGTGAAAGATGCCGCTAGGAAAGGAGGGTTTGTGCCATTGTATTTAGAAAGAAACCCCGTAACCATCCACAGTTGGAAGTTACTAGAGACTCCCTTACACCCTGGGGATGTTTTATATTTAACCATGCCCGCCAATGAATTAGAACAGTTATGGCGCATTCCCAGTCGAAGTGAGCTTCTTCTAGAAGACAAAAACCTGTACAATGCTAGACGTACTTAGACATTATGTCTAGGATATTTCGTCCGAAAGAGCGAAAATTGCCAACTTTAGAAGACATCACTTCAGATATAATAGAGAATAAAATAAATAATAGTTATCTATGTACGCAATTAAAAGAGAATTAAAGCTGAATAACAAGGAAAAGAGCTTTTTTGCTGGCTGTGCTGGCTTTTCTCGCTTTGTGTACAATCATGGACTATCTTTACTTCATACCACTTGGGATATTCCCGAAATTTCTGGCAGTGACTCAAAACGGTTAGATGCGATCAAGAAAGTCTTTACAAACATTACTAAAAAGCAGAGAGAATATTTATGGACAAATAAATACTCATCTCGCATCTATCAGAATGCGTTTAGAGACTTGAAAAAAGCATTTTCTCGTGGTCGAGATCCCAAAATCAAAGCCAATTTACCTCGTTTTAAAAAGAAGAAACATCACTGTAGTTTTACAGTAGATAGTTCTAATGGCAAGGTATTAGT
>JASJDN010000028.1 GCA_030065205.1 Crocosphaera sp. | reverse complement strand
TAAACATCTTACGTCATCGACCTACTACGCAAACTATTGTAGCACAGAAAAAGAAGTGCTGTGTGTTTTATTTATTGGTCGGGATTCATCCTGCGGACTTCGTTCCTTGTCCGAGGCTTTCTCCCGACATTTGGGGTAAAGTTGGTTCGGTGGTCTTAAATCTTTTAATCTGATGATTACCTAATGTTTACCTTGATCTTTTAGACTAATTCGTAAAGTATTGTCGTTTAACAGTGAGAAAACTAAATTAAGATGCTACTAGCCCATAACCCAATACACCCTCTGTCCCTTGAAGATACGGAGGGAGGGCGACTGCACTTTTATGAACGAAGCGAAACAATTCCCTTAGTAACAGAGGGAATTTGGCAAGTTTATCGTGGTATTGCTCAATTAAGTCAACTATCTCCCCAAGGAGAAGAAATTTTATTAGGTTGGGCCCAACCTGGAACTTTTTTTGGTTCTTGCTTAACTTATATAAACTCTTATCAAGTTAAAGGGTTATCGGATCTTTATTTAAAGTGGCATTCTTTAGACGATGTGACTAACTCTACTGAGTTGAGTCAAATGGCTTTTCAACAATTAGCCCGTCGAATGCGTCAAACAGAGGCATTATTAGCTATCGCCGGATTAAAACGAGTGGAAGATCGTCTCCAACAATTATTATGTTTACTACAACAAGAATTAGGGGAAACCACCGAAGCAGGAACCCGCATTAAAGTCCGTTTAACTCATCAAAATTTAGCCGGGACTATCGGAACCACTCGGGTAACAGTAACTCGTTTATTAGGAGAATTTCAACGTCAAGGATGGTTGAGTTTTGACAGCGATCGCCATATTATTATTACTGCTGCTAAATGTGAGCCTTATGTTAAATCTAATCTGATGTTTAACTAATTCTGTTGTTGAGATAGATTCTTTTCCGTAACATTTGTTATAGGTAAAATAATTTTTAGTTCCGTGTACTCGTTTTCTTGACTATCTATCAATAGTTGTCCTTGATGTCCTTGGACAATGATATCATAGCTAATGGATAATCCTAAACCCGTTCCCTGTCCAGTGGGTTTAGTGGTAAAAAAGGGATTAAAAACTTTATCAATAATGGCTTGAGGAATGCCTTTTCCGTTGTCCTGAATTATGATTTCTATTTCTTCATTTTTAGCTGTTGTTGTTATTATTAACGTCGGTGTAAAATTGTCCTTAACTAATTTACTTTTTTCATGCACCGCATAGCAAGCATTGTTAATCGCATTCAGAAAAACTCGACTGATATCTTGGGGAACAATGTTAATCTCTGGGAGATTATTATCATAGTAAGTGTCGATTTTTATTTTAAAAGATGGCTCTTTAACCCGCATTCCGTGATAGGCTAAATTAACGGACTCAGCTAATAAATTATTGAGGTCGGTGAGTTGTCGTTGTCCTGGTTTTCCTTTAGAGTGCATTAACATTCCATGAACAATTTTATCGGCCCGTTGTCCGTGTTCATGAATCTTCTGAGAATTTTGTTTAATATCGTCTAAAATTTCTTCAATATAATCGGTTGTTTCTTGATCTAATTTATCTTTTTGAGTATCTATTTCTTCCTGTAATTCTTCTGTTAATTCGACACAAATCTCTGCAAAGTTATTGACAAAGTTGAGAGGATTTTTGATTTCGTGGGCAATTCCAGCCGTTAATGCTCCAAGAGAAGCTAATTTTTCTTGGGCAATAATTTGATTTTGAGTTGCTTTTAGTTTAGCTAAAGTTACATTGAGTTGCTGATTTTTATCCTGGAGTTCTTGGGTTCTTGATTGGACTTTCTTTTCTAGGGTTTTACTATAATCTTCTAGTTGTTCATAAAGTCGAGAATTTTCAATAGAAATAGCAGCAGAACTCGACAAAATTTTGACAATTTCTATTCTTTTTGGGGTAAAAGCATCCGTGGTTAAGTTATTTTCTAAGTAGATAATTCCGTTAAGTTTTCCTTGATTAATAATTGGGGTACAAAGAATTGATTTAGGTTGATTTTTAATAATATAAGATGTTTGTGTAAATTTACCTTCTTGAGTTGCATGATTTAAAACAATACTTTCTTGGGTATGGGCAACATAATTAATAATAGGAATTGATAGTTTAATATCATCGTTATTTTCTTGAGAGTAGTTTAGGGGAATTGATTGTAATGTAGTGAGGTGTTTCTTCTCAACATTACCTTCTGCTTCAATAAACCAATTATTGTTATTCTCTAATAATAAAAATCCTTTTTGTGCGCCCGCATTTTCAATAATCGTTTTCATCAGTTTTTCTAATAATTTTTTGAGAATGATTTCTCCAGAAATTACTTGAGATGCTTTTAAAATGCTCTTAAAATCTAATTCTTTTGATAAAGTTTTTCCTGTAGTTTTTGCTTGTAATGTTTTGGGCAAATAATCATCTTTTGTCAATAATTGGGGATAGCGTTCTTCTAACTGGTTTACTTTGGCTGTCGCTCCCCAAATTTTATAATAGTAGTGAGCGTCTTGTAAATAATAATAAGCAATATGGGTATGTTTTTTATTGACATAAAATTTAGCAGCTAATTCGTAAGCAATTGCTTTTTCATGAATATAATTGTTTTTTTCAAAGTATATTATAGCTTGATCGTAAGACTCTCTAGCATTTTTATCATCACCTAATATACGATATAATTCTGCTTCAATTAAATAAAACTTACCTAAATAATGGTCAGGATTATGGGTTGCTAAAAGTTTCATTTTTATTTGATGATTGGTTACTTTATTAATAATATTGAGTTGTTCGGTTTTCGATTTTTGATCATAAATGCCTAAATGGGTTAAACAAGAGTAAAAAAGAAATTTTGGTGATCCTGCAGTCAACATCTCTCCTATATATTTCTCTCCTTCTTGAGCATATTCTAAGGCTTTTTCCAACTCACCTAGTAGGTAACAAATGGTTGTTTTATGAGTATAAATATGAAATAAAGCTAGATTATAGTGACTTTTATTATACAATGGAAGCATCTGATCTTCATCAAATGCTTCACCCACTAAACGACAAGGAAATTCACACTCATTCTGTAAATTAAGTACCAGTTGATAATTCATTGCCAAAAAATAGAGACTATTCTTACTCTGCATTTTTTTGGCAGCTTGGATATATTTTTTCAATTCATTTTTAACGTCATTTAATGCTTTTCCTGTAGCAAACAGGTAATTACAATAGAGTTGAGCATTCCACATTGCATATTCAATATTGCCCGTTTCTAATCCTTTTTCATAGCCTAGACGTAAAGGATTTAAAAGTTCTTTTATCGGTTCCTTCCAATGTCTAATGGATAAAATAACAATAAAAGAAGTTTGTGCTTCTAATCTTTTAGCTTGAAGTTTTGATAATAAGGATAACGCGAGTTTTCCAAATTCATAACCTTCATCAAAATTTTCAGTAATTTGGCATAAAAGTTCACCATAAAAAGCATAAGTAACACAAGCTTCAGGCGAATTACCATAGGTTAAACATAACTTAATTTGTTGGGTAACAATTATAATAAAAAGTCGAGGACTAGCCAAAAATGCGGCCATACTCATAGTAATTAAAATTCGCAAAGAAGCGATGGCTTTATTATCAGTTATTAGGGGTAAGTTAACTAAGTCCTTAATAACGGTATTTTGTAGTAATTTATTAGTTTCCTCTAAAGCGTTTTCAATTTCTGAAACGGTAGGATTTTTAGGAATAATAATGCCTAATAAAGCTAAAGTCGATAAAGATAAATTGATGGCTTCTAGTAAATTATTCTGAGATGTATAGGCTTTAATTTTTATTTCGTATGCTTTAACTGTATCTAGAAGAAATTTACTGTATTCTATTATCGTTTTGATCAAGACTTCCATGACTTCAAAGTTACCTGTTAAGGAAGCTGACTCTGCTGCTTCTAAATGAAGTTCTAAAGAAAATTGATATTGAGTTTCCCAAACTTTATTTTTGTCTAAAAACCTAATAGCAAATTGTAAGTAATTTAAAGATACTTCATAAGCTGCGGATGCTTTTGCTTTTTTGCCAGCAATTAAATTTAACCTAGAAAGTTGTTCATATTCTAGGGGATCTTTGATCAGCTTAGAAGCAATGTTAATTTGGTTGACGATATCAAATATTTTTTCTTCTTGTTTCCTTTTAGGTATGTTATTTAATAAAAATTTTCCTATCCCTAAGTGTATTTCTTCTTGTTTTTGCCGAGATAGTAAGGAATAAGCTGCCTGTTGTACGCGATCATGAGCAAATTGATAGGTGATTTTTAATGAGTTGGGGATTTCTTGATCCCTTTGGTAATTATGAATAAGTTTGTATTGATTATTGAGGGGTAAAATGAAGCCTTTTTCTAAAGCTTTTACAAGGTTATTAGCTGTTTGAATTTTTGAGTTATGACTAACCATTGCTAAGGTGGTTAAGTCAAATTTGCTACCAATACAGGCTGCTATTTTTAAAGTTTCCTGTATTTCTTTTGGGGTAGTTTTAATATTAGTAGCCATTAAATCAACAACATTTTCAGTGATTTGTAAAGCTTTAATTCTATCTTCGTTATAGTCCCATTGTTTTTTTAGATTATCAAACGCTAGAATTTTATTCTCATACAGGGAATATAAAAATTCTCTTATAAAAAAGGGATTACCATTGGTTTTTGTTTTTAGTAATTTGGCTAATTTGTTACAATTTTTTTCTTCTAGATTAATGGTTTCTCTGATTAATACTTGAATATGAGAAATATCCAAATTATCAAGTAAAATTTCTTCAATAATTACCCCTTGATTATGGATATCATTTAACATTAATTTTAAAGGGTGTGCTAAATCAACCTCATTATCTCTGTAGGCACCAATAATTAATAAAGATTGGTCATCTAATGTCGTAATTAATGACTGTATCAATTGTAATGAAGCCGTATCAGACCATTGTAAATCATCTAAAAATATCACTAAAGGATGTTGTCCTTTAGTAAATACTTTTAAGAAGTTTTGAAACACTAAATTAAAACGATTTTGTGCTTCTTTCGGTTCTAAAGAAACCACATCAGGTTGAAGACCAATAATTTGTTCGACCTCAGGAATAACATCAATAATAACCTGTCCATTAACCCCTAAAGCTGTTAATAATCTTTTGCGCCATCGATTAATATTTTGATCAGATTCTGTTAATAATTGATTGACCAATTCTTGACAAGATTGTATGATAGCTGCATAAGGGACATTTCGCTGAAATTGCTCAAATTTTCCAGAAATAAAATACCCTTTTTTTTGAGTAACACAGGGATAAATTTCACGAATTAAAACCGATTTACCAATTCCAGCATATCCAGACACCAACACCATAGCATTGTGTCCTTTTGTTACGGTTGCAAAAGTATTAATTAAAGTCTCTATTTCTTTTTCTCTACCATAGAGTTTTTGCGGAATCTGAAACTTATCAGAAACATCATATCTTCCTAAAGAGAAGCTTTTTATTTTATTTTTTTCTCTTAATTTGTCTAAGCATTGTTCTAAGTCTGTTTTGATTCCTGTGGCACTTTGATATCGTTCTTCAGGAGTCTTTGCTAACAGTTTCATAACAATATCTGAAATTATAGGAGGAATAGTAGCATCAATATCGTGGGGATAAATTGCTTGTTTGGCAATATGGAAATGGACTAACTCTAAAGGATCTTCCGTAATAAACGGCAGTTGTTTAGTTAACATTTCATAGAAGGTTACTCCCAAGGAATAAAAGTCGGTATGGTAATCAATTTTTCGGTTCATTCTCCCTGTTTGTTCAGGAGACATATAAGCTAAGGTTCCCTCAATTAAATTCGGATTAAATTCTTGGGTGTTTTCTAAAGCGAGTTGAGTGGAAATCCCAAAATCTATAAGTTTGATCTCTTGGCTTATAGGATGAATAATAATATTAGTTGGGTTAATATCTTTATGGATTATATTAGAATTATGAACAGTTTCTAACCCTTCAACAATTTTGATAGCAAAATTTAAAAATGACTCAATATCTAAGCTGCATTTTTTTAATAAAGCATCTAAAGATATTCCCCCAAAATCTTCTAAAATAATGACTAAAGTATTTTGATATTTATCAATTCCATAGGTTTTAATGATCCTAGAAGAATTTAACTGACTTAATATTTTATGTTCCTGTTTAAACTGGGATAAGGTTACGGGATCTGGATAATTTTCTTGAAGAATTTTTAAAATAACAGGTTGTTGATCATCTTCTTTAATACCACGATAAATCAAAGAATGAAAACTCTCATAGATTTTTTCTCTAACTTGACAATTATTGATCATCATATTCATAGTTAATTACTGGATAATACTGAGAAATAAATTATGATTTAACGAAAGCTAAATCTAGGAATGATTAATTTTCTTTGAGAAGGGTTAAAAAGTCGGTTTCATTTAGTTGATGTACCCCTAATTTTTCAGCTTCTTTTAACTTAGATCCTGGACTTTCTCCTACTAATAAATAATCAGTTTTTTTACTAATAGAACTCGTTACTTTTCCCCCTGCTTCTGTAATTAAAGCCTTAGCTTCATTACGCTTCAAGGTAGGTAAGGTTCCAGTCATCACAAAGGTTTTACCCGAAAAGGGAGTTGGGGAAACCTCAATAGTGGTCATGTCAGGTGGAGTTGCTTCTAATTGTAACCCAACTTTTTTTAATTGTTGGATTAAATCATCGTTTTTTTCAATGCTAAACCAATCAATAATGGATTGGGCAATTTCTTCTCCTACGCCATAAACTGAACTTAAAGAAGCATAAGAAGCCTGGGACAATTGGTCAATACTAGGGAAGTTTTCTGCTAATAAACTAGCAGTAACACTGCCTACATAACGAATTCCTAAACCATATAAAACCCGTGAGTAAGGCTGTTGTTTACTGCTATCAATAGCTTTAATTAACTTATGAGCTGATTTGCTGCCCATCCGTTCTAAATACGCAATTTTTTCGGGGGTTAAATGATATAAATCAGCAATAGAATTTACTAACCCATTATTAATCAGTAAGATAACAATTTTCTCTCCTAACCCTCGAATATCTAACGCATCCCGTGAGGACCAATGCACTAAACTCCCCCGTAAAATCGCCCGACAAGACAGATTCATACACCGAGTTACGGCTTCGGTTGGGGGACGTTTGAGGGGAGAACGACATTCGGGACAACGATCAGGCATTTGGTAGGGTTGGCTATGGGGAGGGCGTAACTCCGTTAACACACGGACGACTTCGGGGATGATCTCTCCTGCTTTGCGAATAACCACTGTGTCCCCCACACGGATATCCAGTTGGGCAATGCGATCGCTGTTGTGAAGGGTGGCTTTCTGTACCGTTGTTCCGGCTACATGAACCGGTTCCATGACGGCCATTGGGGTAACAGCCCCGGTTCTTCCCACGTTGACGATGATATCTTTGACGAGGGTGACCGCTTCTTCTGCGGGATATTTTAGTGCGATCGCCCAACGGGGAAATTTTTGGGTAAATCCTAGGGCTTTTTGTCGAGAATAATCATTAATTTTGACCACCACCCCATCGGTCATGTAAGGTAAGTCTTTTCTCCCAGTTTCCCACTGCTGAAAATAGGTTGCAACTTCTTCGAGAGATCGACATAATTTGCGGTGAGGATTCACTAAAAAGCCACTACTTTGTAAATAGTTTAATGACTCCCATTGACTATTAATTTCTGTGTCTTCAAGATGTAAAGTATAGGCAAAAAATTGTAACCGTCTTTGGTCAACAATTTTGGGATCTAACTGTCGTAATGTTCCGGCTGCTGCGTTACGGGGATTTGCGAATAACGCTTCTTGTTTTTGTTCTCTTTCTTGATTAATACGGTCAAATTCATCTAGGGGTAAAAAAGCTTCCCCTCGCACTTCTATAATAGGGGGAGGATTATTTAAAGTTAATTTTAAAGGAATAGAACGAATGGTGCGAACGTTTTGGGTAATATCTTCCCCTGTGGTTCCGTCTCCTCGGGTCACACCTCTGATTAATAGACCATTTTCGTAGGTTAAGGCTAACGCAGACCCATCAATTTTTAACTCACATACATATTCAATCGATTTAATTTCTTCTGTTTCACTATATCGTTGCCATTTTTTCTCCCAAGCCATTAATTCATCTAAATTAAAGGCATTTTCTAAACTATAAAGAGGAATATTATGAGCAACCGAAAGAAATTGAGACGCAGGTTGCTCTCCCACTCTTTGGGTAGGACTATCAGGGGTAATTAACTGAGGATATTTTTTTTCTAATTTTTCTAGTTCCCGATATAGTTGATCATAAACAGCATCTTCCATAATCGGATCATCGAGAACATAATAAGCATAATTCGCTTTTTCTACTTGTTGTCGTAGTTGTTGTATACGTTGCTCAATTTCTTGGATAATTTTCATATGTGTGTAAACTACGTGGAAAAAAAACAATCGATAGGTACACTTATCCTATCGATTGCTCTTTATTGGTTTTTATGGTAACTAATTTTCTGTCAACTCTTCAACTAATCTTTTGAATAGCATTCTTGCTCCATGACTAGCTGTCTTCATGGTTAACAATCGGTTTCGAGATAAATATCTCTTTGTATGAGAATATTGCTACTTTAATAAAAATTCCCCCCAACCTGACAAAAGTTGAGGGGAATAAGGATAACAAGACATTAACTTTAATAAGCGTCTTGTAACTCATAAAAATCGGGGGAAACATAATCTTTTCGCAGGGGCCAACCGACCCAATCTTCCGGCATCAAAATGCGTTTAAGATCGGGATGACCATCGTAGATAATGCCATACATATCATAACTTTCCCGTTCTTGCCAATCGGCTGCTTTCCAGATCCAATAAACGGAAGGAACGTGGGGGTTATCTCTGGGTAAAAAGACCTTGAGACGAACTTCTTCAGGTTTGTCGCAGTTATCGCTGACTTTCACCAAATGATAGAAGCTAACCAACTCTTTCCCTGGTCCGAGATCATAAGCACCCTGACATTGTAAATAATTGAACCCGTAGGCGTACAATGCAGTGGAAAGAGGGATCAAAAAGTCAGGGGAAACCTTAATTAATTCGATCCCTAAATGATCCGGTTCGAGGAGATCGTGATCAAAGCCATTTTCCGTTAACCAACTGGACACTGGACCTGCTTCTACGATCGCCGTTTCTTCAGTTTCTGGGGCATTTTCTGGAGTATTTTCGTCAACCATCTTATGCTTCCTCCTTCTGTTTCTGGGATAGTAAAGCGGGGGGAACTTCCATCCCGATCGCCTCGGTCAATTCCTTGGGAGGAGCTTGACGGGTAGGAGTAGCCAAATATTTCCCGGTCAAAATGGGAGACACCGCTTTCATATTATGAGGGGTACTATAGTAACGGTGGGTTTGTTCCATGACGGTAGCCCGTTCCTGAATCGTCTCATTAGACACTTTCTTCCGCAGTTTGATAATCGCGTCAAAAATGGCTTCGGGACGGGGAGGACAACCAGGAATATAAACATCCACCGGAATGAGTTTATCCACACCTCTAACGGCGGTTGTAGAGTCGCTGCTAAACATTCCCCCGGTAATGGTACAAGCACCCATTGCAATGACATATTTAGGATCGGGCATTTCTTCATAAAGACGCACTAAAGCAGGGGCCATCTTCATGGTAATCGTCCCCGCAGTGATGATTAAATCCGCTTGTCGGGGGCTAGAACGGGGAACGAGACCAAAACGGTCAAAATCGAAGCGAGAGCCGATGAGTGCGGCAAATTCGATGAAACAGCAAGCGGTTCCGTATAACAAGGGCCATAAACTAGACAATCTTGCCCAGTTGTGGAGATCGTCTACGGTAGTTAAGATTATATTTTCTGACAAATCTTGAGTAACTTGGCCACGGGCAGCCGGGTTAAGGATTTTTTCCTTTTGCAACTGCTCTAAGGCGGATAGATCGGAGGTTGGGTTCGGACTCATAAGAGATTAATATTGATCAATGTACAACAATTCAAGGATTGAAGATAATTGCTAGGTTTTACGACCATTCTAACGCGCCTTTCCGCCAAGCATAAACCAGAGCGACGACTAAAATGGCAATGAAGATCAAAGCTTCGACAAAGGCCAGTAAACCTAAGCGACTAAAAGCAACGGCCCAAGGGTAGAGAAAGACGGTTTCTACGTCAAATACCACAAATACCAGGGCAAACATATAATAACGGATATTGAATTGAATCCAAGCCCCACCAATGGGTTCCATTCCTGACTCATAAGTGGTGCGTCTTTCGGGTCCGCCACCACTGGGCCGCAAGATTTTGGATGCAGTTAAGGCGAGAATGGGGATTAAACTACAGGCGAGTAGAAAACCCAGTACGTATTCGTAACCATTGAGGACAAACACTGTTTTTGATTAACTCCTCTCGATGTTCTAAATTTTTCCTAATCTCTATTAAACCGTAAACTCTCCAAAAATAACCCTAAGAAAGTGTTGCTATGTCATTGCTTCCTATGAAATTTAAGTTAGTTAATATTTAGATTCATCGGATATATAGTATTTTCCCTCCTTTTCTAACCATCTAGCCATTGCCCATGCTTCTTGAAATCTTATATTTGCCATCGTCATACCATAATCTCGACATAAATGCTCAAACTCTTGATATGTTGCTGGTTGTTGAGTAAATAACAACCACATTAGTGCTGCTTCTGCTGTTAAATCCGTTAACCCCCCTTTTCTGTGAGAGGGTCGTCGGATAACATTGCATCTTCGACAACGTAAGGTCATATTTGGCAATTTATCAGCATCATCTCCCAACTGTTGTCTAGGTACTATGTGATCTGCTTGTAGTTCAAGTCGTGTGCCACAATCTATACATCTACCTCCCTGTTCAAAATGCCACTGTCTTACTGCTTGCCAACATTTTCGTTTAGGAAAGTGTTTCTGAAATGTTTTTTTACTAGCAATAGATGTACCTACCTGTGATGGGTTTAAATGACCTAAGACTAAAGAAGTTACTTCCTTGTATGTAACTAGATTGTTATTGATCAAATCATTCAGTAAACTCTGCCAGTCTTCTTCAGACCAGTTTTGACTATTGGTTGGATATGGATGAATTTTCATTGCGATTACACATCTCACTTAATAGATCGTTAATATCAATTTCTAATACCTGACAAATATCCAACATTTCCATAATATCAAGTCTCCGAATCCCTTTTTCATACTTAGAAATGAAGGTTTGATCTTGCCCAATCAACATTCCCAATTCAGCTTGAGATAATCCTCGTTCTTCTCGAATGATTCTCAATCGTTCGAGTAATCGAATATACTCTTTTCGGAAAATTGTTTTCCGCTTTTTAGGAGTAGAGATGTCCTTGGCTGAATTGTTCATGCGATTTTGGCATTATAGCTAGGTACTAAACAAAGCTTGACATGATGCTCGTGGTATGCGAAAATCGCATATAAGTCACTAAGTCTTAAAAATTGGATATGCAAGTAGAGGAAATAGGGAATAAACTAATTAGTAACTTTCAAAAAAAGACCCTAACACAATGGAAACCATCCAATGATTTGATCGAAAATTTACATAACTATATCGCTTCATTTTCTGAGGAAGAATTCCAACCGATTTCAGTAATCAATAAGAATCTATTATTTATCATTAATGATAGACTTGACTTGAATAAAAAAGTTTATCGTTGTTTTATAGATGAAGCTGCAAATAAAGGTTTCATCTTTAATTATCATCAAAAACTTCAAATCAAAAATACCCTTAACTATCCTGAAATTAATTTGGTTGACTGGTATTTTAATCATATTGGAAAAAATGATGAATTAATTGATGTCTTACAAGAAACTGAAAAGAGAAAAAATAAAATTTTCATCGATCTAGATAGTTATCTTAAACAAGATCCGAAAATTTATTTAATTATTGAGTCTATATTTTGTTCCTATATTTATTATAGTTTTGATGAAAAAATTGTTCATACAATTCTTAATCAAGATTGTCAGAAAAAGTATTTTAATAATTATTGGCAACATTTGAAGTATTTTCATGGTGTACAAACTTCAAGAGAAAAAGGATTAGTAATTTTAAGTATTGATAGTATTATTCAAGAAATAGAAAATTATGACGAAATTTTAGAAGTAGTTTTTTCTCTTATAGTAGATGCTTATTTTCAGTTGACGAATCATTGTTATTTAGCAATTATTATTGAGGAAGTTAATTCTAATAAATGGCAATTAATTTCCGATATAACAATTTTTTCTGAAAAATTTTTAGAACACCCAATAGATCGTAGTTATTTTAGATGGCGTAAAGTTGCAGAAGAAACCCTGGAATATATTAAAAACTTAAACGATAATATTTGTGATTTTAAACATGGGAATGAAGGACTAACATATAAAGATTGCTACCTAATCTATAAAAATAATAGGGAAAAGTGCGTTCTTCTCTTTGAAAAAAATGAAAGAGATGAAAGACCTATTCCATGTCCAAAATGCAGAACACTAAAAATTCAAGGTAATTCTTATCCTACTATCGGTGTCAGAAGTTGGGAGTGTAAAAATATTTTTTGTGGATATAAAAGTAAATATAACCGAGGAAAAAGATATTCTTTATCTTCAATTATAAGGCAACAAGCTATTTTAGATAGTCAAAATTTTATTGCTCCAAAAATCTTAAAAAATTGGAGAAGAGATATTGTAGAAGTGTCATCATTTTCTGAAATTTATGATTTTCTTATTCAGTGTTATTCACTTTATGGGGATACAATTTTAGTTTACGGGGAATCTTGTCGACTACATTCATCAATGTTTGGAAGAAAGTTAAAAATCAAAAAAATCAATACAGTGATTTCTCGTGAGTGGAAAAATCACTATTATAATCTGAAATTTTTTAAAAGATTTTTAATTAAAAAACCTATTAAAAGTTTGACTTCAACAGAAAATTTATCTTCTATCCCAGAAATTACTTTATATCAAGGGGATTCTTTTAACATACTCTCACAATTAGAATCTAATTACTTAGGGGGAACTGTAACATCACCACCTTATTATAATGCTAGAAATTACTCACAATGGAGTAATATATATTGTTATCTATATGATATGTATAATATTTTTAATCAAGTTTATCGATGCTTACAAGAAGGTTCTCCTCTACTAATCAACATTTTTGACTATTTTGATAATGAAAAAATCATTGTTTTCTCTGATATGGGTAAAAAAAGATTAATTTTAAGTAGTTATATAAGTTTTATTTGTCGTTATATAGGATTTAATCATTTAGGTAATGTTGCTTGGGATAAAGGAGAAATCGAAGGAAATAGAAATTTTAATCAAGGAAATTACTCACCTTATTATCAGGCACCCCATAATTGTTGGGAACATATATTAATTTTTTCTAAAGGAAATCCTAGCTTTGACATAACAAAAATGCAAAAAATTATTAAAGAACAACCAATTACTAAAATAGTAAAAGGAAAAAATATTTATGGACATACTGCACCTTTTCCTGAGAAAGTACCAAGTTTACTATTTTCATTGATTACTAGAGATAAAATTATATTAGATCCTTTTGCGGGTAGTATGACAACAGGAAGAGTTGCTCTAAAATATGGGGTAAAATCAATCAATATTGAACTACATAAACAGTATTGTGATTTAGGTTTAAAATTATTAGAACAACAACCATCCACATATTTACAAGGAAGTTTATTTTAAGGGTTAATAGTGGGGTAACTTTTCATCTGTCTCCAAATTTCAGGGATCATATCGGTTAATCCATGATCGCTATCAAGTTCTATTAATTTAACCCATTCTCTCGTTTCAGTATAATTATAACTGGATTGAATAGGAATAACTTCATCGTGTTTTCCATGAAAAATTAATGTAGGTACGGGACGCTTTAACCTAGTTTCATCATAGGTTTTTCCATCAGTAATAAATTGATAGCTTAAGGGTAATTCTTGGTCGTATCCATAATGATAAATTGATAATTCTCTTCGGTTTTTCCAACTATCGAGGATATTTTTATCTAAATGATTGACCCAATGACTAAAAAATTTAAACGCAGGTGCTAATAAAATTAATTGCTTGACTTTTTCGTGTTTTTCTGCTAGGAAAACTGTAGTTAATCCGCCTAAACTTGATCCAATTAAAATTACAGGAGTGGGATCATTTTCTATATAGGTTGATACTTGTTGAATTTGTCGGGTTAGGGTTAAATAATAAAAGTCATCTTGATTCAAATCAGGAATAATTAAAGAGATATTTTCAGCAGCAAATAAAGCTTTGAATTTTTGAGCTTTTGCGGACTGGGGACTAGAAGCAAACCCATGTAAGTAAATATAGTTTGATTGATGATTTAACATTGTTTTGAGATTATCATAACATTTTTCGGAATTATGAGGTAAACCTAACTCCTGCCTCCTGCCTCAAAGCGATTAACTTTGTACTTTACAAGTATGGGAACTACTATATAACATTCTGGCACAAAATCTGTTACCTTAGAATTAATCACGATTATCTATTGTCTTTTAATTACGGTCAAAAATATGGTCAAATTTGTTGCTATTAACGGTAGTTTACGTCCTAACTCTTATAGTGCATTAGCGATAAAAATTGCAATAGCAAGAATTGAAGCATTAGGGGAAGAAGTTGAGTTTTTAGACTTACGGATGATGAATTTACCCTTATGTCATGGAGGTAAAGAATATGACGATTATCCTGATGTGGAAAAACTTCGTCAAACGGTTAAAGCTGCTGATGGTTTAATTCTATCAACTCCAGAATATCATGGTAGTGTGAGTGGGGTGATAAAGAATGCTTTAGACTTAATGAGTTTTGAAGAATTGTCGGGTAAAATGACTGGTTTAATTAGTGTTTTAGGGGGACAACCTAACAGTAATGCACTTAATCATTTAAGATTAATGATGCGGTGGGTTCACGCATGGGTTATTCCTGAACAAATTGCCATTGGACAAGCATGGCAAATATTTAATGAAGAAGGAAAATTAATGGACGAAAAATTATCAGAACGTTTTGATAAATTTGCTATGAGTTTAGTAGAAAACACTAAAAAATTGAAATAATCATACTAATTCTTCAAAAGTTATTCGAGACTTAAGTTGTCATTGCGAGGGGGAATATAAACAGTAAACTTTGACTTTTACTGAAAATACCCCGAAGCAATCTTTTCAGCTATTGCTAAGAACTGGTATTATTTAGTCATCCATTATCTTTTCTATTAATTTATTACTCATAATAATAGCTTCTTTTTTGTCCATGTTGGCAATTGAAATAATTTCCCTAACTTCTTCTTCATTAATGGCATTGAGTTGCTCAACATTAGGACAATAGCTATTATTTAAGTCCCCTGGTTCAAATTTATCCAGATTATTTCCATAACTTCTTTTATTCATTTTGATAATGTCTTGTCCTATATCACTCATTAAATAAATGAATAGTTGATTGATAAGATTTTGTCCAAAAATATTTGGATAAAAACCATGATAACAAGTAAAATGAATAGCAGAGGTAAAATTACGAATAACTTTCAATCTTCCACGGTTAAACACACCAAATAAAATTGGTGCAGGTTCACGTTTTTCTAGTTTGTACCAAGGTTTTCTATTTTTGGTTAAATATCTTTGATGATAGGCTTTTTCTTCTCCTAATTTAATATAGTTTTTGACTGCTTGATTATTGATTTCTTCTACATCTAAACAATAGATAGGTTTATCTTGTTTAACCAGTAATATTAAGTCATCATCAGTAAAAATAGCTTTTGTAATTAAATGACTTTTAGTAATACATAGACAAACATTATTATCACTAATTCTTAACTGTTCAATTTTATTTTTATTTAAAGCAAAGAAATCATTCGCGCCGGTGGCAATCCCTCGTTTAAATGTACCATATTCTGAAAGTTTACAGAAACCTTTCGGGATTTTTTGTTGAGAAATTAATGATAAAATAATCGGTGTCCATTTTTTCTGATAAGGTAATTGAATATGATCTAGTGGATGATGATAATATTCACTAATATTGGATATTTCTTTGATTTCTTGTGTGTTATTAATATTCGTTATTTTAATATCTTGTTTAAGTTGATCATTTTGACACAATAAAATACAAATAGTGGTAGTCGCATCAGGAAAAATATCTTTTTCGTTAGCACAAATAATAATCTGTTTTAATAGATATTTTTCAATGAGTGTTTTTTTAATTTCTTTGCCATATCCTGTATTGAAAAATTCAAAAGGAAGAATGAAAGCAAGTCTTCCACGAACATTGAGTTGTTGTAATGCTTTAATCAGAAAAATTGATGCAATATTAGAATAACCTACTAATTTTTTACCAATTTGTTGTTCTATTTTTGGCAATATATCATGTCGATTAATAAATTTTTGAAACCGCATATAAGGAGGGTTACAAATAATGGCATCATAGGTATTAAAATCTGATTCTAAATAATCTTTATTAAAGATAGTTATATTAGTTTTGTTTTGAATATCATCTAAATAACTCAAAATATTATCGTCAATTTCATAAGTAGTTAAATGCCATTTATTACGTAAATTCAATTGACTAATTTCTTCATAAAAAATACCCAAACCAAAAGCAGGATCTAAAATAGTTTTAGGATGATTTTCTGTTACCCATTTTGCCATAATAGAAGCAACTAAAGATGGTGTAAAAAATTGTCCATACTTTTTTCTATAACTAATTGAAGTCTGGGCAATATAATCAGATTTACTCATTATATTTTATACTTGTGGTTGACATTTTCCTGCACGAATCAAACCAACACGACGGGCGATCGCTTCTTGTTTAGAGGGAAAAGGACCCCAATAATTTTTATTTTTGGGTACTTGATCAGAATCTAGTTCGATGATTTCACATTGTTCAGTTTCTGTTTTAATAATGTACCAAGTATTAGAAGAATTCATACAATTTCATAAATTAAGGATAAGCTAGGCAGTGTATAGGGCTTACAATCATTCTTATCTCAATCTTCCAGATCGCAAAATACTAATAATTAACCATACCCCTAATAAACTAGCTGCAGCAAACAAAACACTACTAATTAAGGATAATTCCTGAGTTGATGAACCAATAGAAATAATAGCAGCCCCCATAATTAAGGAACCCAGTACAATACTAAATGAAAGACGATTGGCAGAAGCATCAACACTGCGTCTTAAGGGTTCTAATTCTTTTAATCTGAAGTTCCATTGTAAGGTTTCTGAGGATAATCTATCTAGCAATATATCGATTTGTCTGGGGGTTTTGAGATAAATTGATTTGAGGTCTAAAACTGTCCTTAAACTGGTTTGTAAGGGGGTATCTCCGATTAATTGACGACGAAATAAATCGGTCATTAAGGGTTTAATTTCATCAAATAAATTAATCTCAGGATTAAACTGTCTGGCTGCCCCTTCTAAATTAGCTAAACATTTAGCATATAATCCCAAATTTCCAGGCACTTTTAACTTATTTTTACGGGCAATTTGGAGAATTTCATAAACCACTTCGCTAAAGTTAAATTGAGACAAACTTAAGTCATAATATTTCCGTAAAATCTGTTCATAATCATTACGTAATCGTTCTAAACTTTCAGCTTTTCCTCCTTGAGATAATTCAATGGTTAATTGAGTACAACCTTGGGCATCTAAATCAAAGATTGCCAGTAATAATTCGGTTAAAATTTGTTGGGTTCTAGGATCAAGTTTTCCTACCATACCACAATCAATAATGGCAATTTTACCGTTATCTAAATAGAAAATATTACCCGGATGGGGATCAGCGTGGAAAAAGCCATCTAAATATAATTGCTGGAAAAATGCCCTGAATAGTAAAGTCGTAATTTCTTGTTTCCTTTTTTCGATAGATTTAGAACTCTCAGGAATGGTTAAATCAGCTTGTAAAATTGGTTTTCCATATAACCATTCCAAGACTAAAATTTTCTCACTTGTAATTTCCCAATATACTTTAGGAATAACTAATTGTTCGGGATCGAACCAGCGACTTTCTGATAAATTCTGTCTAATTTTGTCAGTATAATTAGCTTCTTTAGTAAAGTTTAATTCTGCTTCAATGGCTTGAGAAAATTCATCGGCAAGCTTAACAATATCATAATTTTGTCCAAATTCTGTTAAAGCAACTAACTCAGCAATTCCCTTAATTAAATTAATATCTTGCTCGACAATTTTATCAATACCAGGCCGTTGAACTTTAATGGCAACTTCTTCTCCTGTGGTTAAAGTTGCACGGTGAATTTGTCCAATGGAACCAGCAGCAATAGGTTCCTGATTAATATTACTAAAAACCGATTCTATGGGTTGTTGTAATTCTTGGCGTAATAGTCTTTCAATAGCTTCCCAAGATACAGGAGGAACGTTAGCTTGCAGAGCGGTTAAAGCTTTGATATAGTTGGGAGGTAAAATATCAGGACGGGTGCTTAAAATTTGCCCTAATTTAACATAAAAAGGACCCAATTCTACCATAATATTTCGTAAGACTTCTGGGGTAGGAACTTGAGGGTTTTCCGCTTTTCCCCCTGTTAACAAACCCCGCATATAGTCCCAACCATTACTAAGGACAACTTCAATAATTTCTCGTTGACGCGCACTGGTTTGAGTTAAGGAAAACATACAACAATTCTCTTTCGTTAATTAAGACAAATTTTTATACCTATTGTTATTATTATAGAGGGTTTCTCGATAAAATGTTAACGGATTTAACAGTAAGGACTTAATAAGATTAAGTCCTTACCAGTTATTTTATTTATAAGTTGTATCACTCATTACATCTTGCTAAAGTAACTGATCTAATTGAGAATCCTTTTGTAATTCTTTGAGCAGTTTTTTGATATCTTGAGTCCGATTTTTATTAACCACAAGGGTTACATTTTTATCCCGAACAATAACGACATCTTCTAAGCCAATGGTAGCAATAACTTCTTGCTCATCACTATTATAAATAATTGCCCCTTTGGTATCTAAGGTCACATGATTGCCTAATTCAATATTATCCCCATCACTATCAATTAAACGTTCTAAAGAATTCCAATCTCCTAAATCATCCCAACCAAAATTGGCTGGTAACACATAGGTTAATTCTGTCTTTTCCATTAAAGCATAATCAATGCTCGTTTTTTCTAATAGTTCATAGGCTGATTGGCCTTTTTCTTCTAGGGGTTTTAAAACTTGGGGAGCGTGTTTTTCTAACTCGTCTAATACCACACCAGCCCGGAAAATAAACATCCCACTATTCCAACTAAATCGACCGGTTTCTAGGAAAGATTTAGCCGTTTCAAGATCGGGCTTTTCCGTAAAACGATTGACTTTATAGACAGGTAAATTATCAAACGTATCGGTTAACTTTCCTTGTTCAATATAACCGTAACCAGTAGAGGGATAAGTGGGTTTAATTCCTAAAGTAACGATCGCTTTTTCTTCTGAAGCGAGTTGAGAAGCAGCGTTTAAAGTATTTTCAAACTCGTCTGTATTTTTAATCCAATGGTCCGCCGGAAAAAAACCAATAACCGCATCCTTTCCGTAGCGTTTGGCGATTTCTAAGGTTGTCCAAGCAACTGCTGGGGCCGTGTCTTTTCCTTGGGGTTCTACTAAGAGATTACTATTAGGTAAGTTAGGTAATTGTTCCCTGACTCCTTCTGCAATGGGACCGGCGGTAATCACCCAAAGATTGTCCCAGTTATTGGCTAAAGGTAAGAGACGTTTTGCGGTTGCTTGTAGCAAACTGTCTCCACTTCCGTCTAAACATAAAAATTGTTTCGGACGTTGACGACGGGACAGTGGCCAAAAGCGTTCCCCTTTACCACCAGCAAGGATGACAGGAATTAAAGGTTGAGTCATTTTTCTCTCAGTCAATCAGGTTTCCCACTGATTGTATCCTGTTTAGCGAGTGTCGTTTGACTGTGAAGAAATTTTTTGTTCCATAGAAGAAGGAAAATGACTGAGTGTTTCAGGAACAGGTATCACAACCCATAATCCTGTTTTGGGGTCGCGATAGGTACGAAAAGGGTTAGGTTGGAGGGGTTTTTCAGACGCTTGAGCCATGATATCGTCACCAGTAACCGATCTTTCCTTATTGTATATCTAAGAAAGAATACGCAAGGTGACCGAGATATCCTCAGTATAGTGATTGTGATCACACCCTTACGTGATCGTTAAGATTACAGGGTGTCAATCCTGTAAATTTCGGTATTTTTTGTAAAGATAAGATAAAGATGCCTAAAAATACCTAATTTACTCCACTTGAGTTAAGTTTAACTCTCGTAGCAGTTTTCATATCAATAGACTAACCATGAACATACAAATTCCCCCCACACCTCCCCCCCTTCCCACACTCCCCACACTCAACTTAACTAAAATAGTGATACACCCAATTGGAAACCCCTATCATGTCTCATCAGTCTAATTTACCGCTTTTAATTCTTATTGATGGTCACTCTTTGGCGTTTCGGGCCTATTATGCGTTTGCGAAAGCGAGAAAGGGGCCATTAAGAACATCGACGGGTGTTCCTACCAGTATTTGTTTTGGATTTCTTAATTCTTTAATTCAAGTCATTAAGTCAGAAAAACCTGAATATATCGCCATTGCTTTTGATAGTAAAGAACCCACATTTCGCCATGAAGCAGATGTTAATTATAAAGCAGATAGAAAAGAAACCCCAGAAGATTTTATTCCCGATATTCAGAACTTGCAACGATTACTAGAAGCGTTAAATGTAACTATACTAACTGCCCCTGGATATGAAGCGGATGATGTTTTGGGAACGCTAGCAACTCAGGGAAGTCAAAACGGTTATCGGGTTAAAATCGTTAGTGGCGATCGCGATTTATTTCAATTAGTTGATGATGATCATCATCTCAGTGTTTTATATTTAGAAAGAAATGCAGTCAAAAGTTCATCAGGTGAAGGGTATACGGAGTTTAATGCTGAGGCTGTGACGGAAAAAATGGGCATTAATCCCACACAAATTATAGATTATAAAGCTTTATGTGGTGATAAATCTGATAACATTCCTGGGGTCAGAGGAATTGGAGAAAAAACAGCCGTTAAGTTATTAAGTGAATATGAAACTTTAGAAGCAATTTATAACAATATTGAAGGGATTAAAGGGGCAACTCAGAAGAAATTAAAGGAAGGGAAAAAAGAGGCTGAACATTCCCAGTTTTTAGCAAAAATTGTTACGGATGCACCTTTAGAATTGAAAATAGAAAATTGTGAATTGAAAGGGTTTAATTTTGATGCAGTTAAACCGATCTTAGAAGAACTAGAACTGAAAAAGTTTATCAAAGAGATTAATCAGTTACAAGAACATTTGGGGGGCAATCTTACCTTAGAAGTTCATGAAAAAATCAAGAATAATGAACCTCATCAACTATCAATTTTTGATGATGTGTCAACTAAAGTTCAACCAGTTAATAACATTCAAGAAGAAAGCAAAGAATCTTTAATCAATCCTCAAATTATCACAACCATAGAACAATTAGAAGAATTAGTCAATCAACTTTCAACCTTTACTAATGCTGAAATTCCTGTTGCTTGGGATACGGAAACAACAGATTTAAACCCCAGACAAGCTGACTTAGTGGGTATTGGTTGCTGTTGGGGAAATCAACCCACCCATATTGCTTATATTCCCATTGGACATAAACAAGGAAAACAGCTAACAAAAGAGCAAGTGTTGAACACATTACGCCCTATTTTAGAAAATAGCCACTATCCTAAAGTTTTCCAGAATACTAAGTTTGATCGCCTTATTTTTAAACATCAGGGAATTAACCTAGATGGGGTGGTTTTTGACACCATGTTAGCGAGTTATGTTTTACATCCTGAGAAAAGTCATAAATTAAGTGAGTTATGTGAACAATATTTAGACGGTATTACTTCCCTTGATTATAAAGACTTAGGAATAGGAAAAAAACAAACAATCGCAGATTTAGAGATTGATATAGTAGCCGAATACTGTGGGATGGATGCTTATGCAACCTTCCTATTAGTAGAACCTTTAAAACAGGAATTAAAACCCGTTTCTACCCTAGAAAAACTACTATTAGAAGTCGAACAACCCCTAGAAGCTGTCTTATCTATCATGGAAGATACAGGAATTATTATTGATACCGACTATTTAGGGGAATTATCTAAACAACTAGAACAAGATTTATTAACCTTAGAAAAGAAAGCTTATGAAGCAGCAGGGGAAACCTTTAACTTAGGATCACCCAAACAATTAGGAGAAATTTTATTTAATAAATTAGACTTAAATCGGAAAAAATCAAGAAAAACAAAAACAGGTTATTCAACGGATCATGCAACCCTAGAGAAGCTGAAAGGGGATCACCCCATCATTGATTATATTTTAGAATACCGTACTCTATCTAAGCTCAAATCTACCTATATTGATGCTTTGCCCGAATTGGTTGACCAACAAACTAAACGAATACATACGAGTTTCAATCAATCTGTAACTGCGACTGGACGACTCTCTTCGTCTAACCCTAATTTACAAAATATTCCTATTCGGACTGAATTTTCCCGTCGAATTAGAAAAGCATTTATACCCCAACAAGACTGGTTATTAGTTTCTGCTGATTATTCTCAAATTGAACTCAGAATCTTAGCCCATTTAAGTCAAGAACCTGTTCTCTTAAACGCTTATCAAAATGCAGAAGATGTTCACAGTGTCACAGCAAAACTATTATTTGATAAAGAAGAAATCACCCCACAAGAACGAAATTTAGGTAAAACCATTAACTTTGGTGTTATTTATGGAATGGGTTCTCAAAGGTTTGCTAGAGAAGCAGGTGTTAGGGCAACAGAAGGAAAAGAATTTATCAATAAATATCGTCAACGCTATGCCAAAGTCTTTGATTATTTAGAGAGTATGAAAAAAGAAGCGATCGCCAATGGATACGTGACCACAATTTTAGGAAGACGGCGTTATTTTAACTTTTTTGATGATAACTTATATCGCTTTCGGGGTCATGCTCCTCAAACAATTGATCTCAATAAATTGAATATAAATTATAATGATTCTCAGTTATTAAGGGCTGCTGCTAATGCCCCTATTCAGGGATCAAGTGCCGATATTATTAAAATTGCGATGGTAAAAATACAAGAAATTTTAAACCACTATCAAGCTAATTTATTGATACAAGTTCATGATGAATTAGTGTTTGAAATACCACCGCAAGAATGGGAAGAATTAGAAGATAAAATTAAAGAAACGATGGAAAATGCAGTTCAATTAACAGTTCCTTTAGTGGTAGAAATTAATGCAGGTAAAAATTGGATGGAAGCTAAATAATTAATAATTTGTAATTGTCATTCCAACCCATCTCATGAGAAACCTGTAGGGTGGGCAATGTCTGAAATAGTTTCCGAACTAAATTTGTATACTTTTTATTAGTATTGCCCACCTTACGTCTATTTATATAAATATTTACTAAAATCAATAATTATGAAATAATAGAACCAATAAACAGCCCGATAGAATAAGACATAAATAGAACATGATTAATACAACAATAGAACCCTCTCGCCATCCTCTAGCAGAATATATCTATCGCTTAGAAAATGGTCAAGCATTACTCAAAGACTCACCCCAAAACGTTATAGAAGTGGTGGGTATTCTTAAAAGCTATGGCGTTATTTTAGATCAATATTCTCGTAACTTAATTTATATTGCTGATCATCAATTTTTAATCTTATTTCCCTTCTTTAAATACTTCAATGGAGAATTTTCTCTTGATAAATTACTCCGTCATTGGAACCATAATAGAACTAACTTTGAATATGCAGAATACTGCATGAAATCAATGATGTGGCATGGAGGAGGTGGGTTAGATGCTTATTTGGATACTTCTGAATTTAGAGATAATGTAGAGAAGGTTATTCAAGCAAAATTTAAACATAACTTTTTCATGTTAACCCTGCATAAAATCTTCCCAGAATTTCTCCCCGAACACATGAGAATGATGTCTTATTATAGTGGTTTAGGACAATTTTGGCGAGTGATGGCTGATATATTTTTAGACCTTTCTGATCGCTATGATAACGGTGAAATTAAATCCATTCCTGATGTGGTTCAACACATATTAGATGGCTTAGTCAAAGATGCGGCAAGACCTATTACTTACCAGGTAAAAATACGCGGAGAAGTTTATAAAGTGCTACCCAAAGCAGCAGAATTAACCTTTTTAATGGATACAGCCGTGCCTTATGTAGAAGCGATCTTTTTTAGAGGAACGCCTTTTCCTGGAACCATTTCTTATAATGCTCAATCCTATCAAATACCCTCAGAACAAGCTATTTTTACCTATGGGGCATTATACGCCGATCCCTTGCCTGTTGGGGGTGCTGGTATTCCCCCTACCTTATTAATGCAGGATATGAGACATTATTTACCCGACTATTTACACGAAGTTTACCGTCAAAGTTTTCGGGAAGAAGATGACTTATTGGTACAAATTTGTCAAACGTTTCAAAAGTCCATGTTTTGTGTCACCACTGCTGCTATTAAAGGGTTAGCCCCCCATCCTTTAGACACAACAAATATAGAAGAAAAAAAAGCAAATCGTGCTTATTTAGAAGGATGGATGGATCGATTTAAAACCTCACAAATTATCACAGTTAATAACTAAGATTAATTTCCTAGGGGTTAACGGTTGTTGACCCCTACGGATAAGAATAATGAATTTATGTAATAAAAACTTATGGATTAGTTACAGAAATTCAATAAAACCCTCTATACAAAACAACTAATTTAAGGGATAATCAACCAGAGATGAAAGTCTAAACTAAGTAGAAATAGCTATTTTTCCCCATGAAAAAATTAATTGAAGGACTACAAAAATTCCAAAGTGGTTATTTTAGTTCTCACCGTGAACTGTTTGAACAATTATCCCACGGACAACACCCTCGTATTCTTTTTATTACCTGTTCAGACTCTCGCGTTGATCCTAATTTAATCACACAAGCAGAAGTTGGGGATATATTTGTTATTCGTAATGCAGGGAATATTATTCCCCCTTTTGGTGCAGCAAATGGAGGGGAAGGGGCAGCGATAGAATATGCTATTTCTGCATTAGATATTGAACAAGTTATTGTTTGTGGTCATTCCCATTGTGGGGCCATGAAAGGGCTGTTAAAATTGAATAGTTTGCAAGAAAAAATGCCCTTAGTTTATGATTGGTTAAAACACGCAGAAGCTACTCGCAGACTGGTTAACGACAATTATAGTAATTTAGAAGGGGAAGAACTCTTAGAAGTTACCGTTGCAGAGAATGTGTTAACCCAACTGGAAAACTTACAGACGTATCCTATTATTCGTTCTCGTTTGCATCAAAGAAATTTAACCTTACACGGTTGGATTTATCGCATTGAAAGCGGGCAGGTTTTAGAATATGATCGAGCGTCTCATGATTTTATTGCTCCTCAAAGTTCTATTATAGACACCGAACCGGAATATAATTTCCATCCCACCTGTCATATTCCTGCCACTGCATCTTTTAAAGTTCCTGCAACCACCAAAGCTAAAGTAAGCAGTAACAGTAAAAATGGCAATAATGGGGCTTCTTTGCCAGGCTATGAGCAGTTTACCCCAGAACAAGCACATCGGATTTATCGAGGTTCTAATTAATAGCTTAGGGGTCAATATAGCAGTTCCCATACTTGTGAGGTACAAAGGTGATCTCGAAGAGATCCGCTTCGCGGTGCGCTTTGAGGCAGGAGGCAGGAGTTAGGCGTACCTCATGAGTCCGAGAAATGCTATAACCTTTATAAGTAACTGTCATTGCGAGGAGGCAAAATCAAGGTTTTGCCTCTGAAGCAATCTCGAATAACACCTAACAGAAACAGAGAGATTGCTTCGGGGAGATAATCAATACAATTAGTCTATTAAGAACTTTTGTCAAAAAAGAGCCAAATTTCCTAAATTTACACAAAAAATAAACAAAAAAAATAGGGGAACCGTCTCCTGTGTTGCTAAACGATTCCACCTGCCGATCCATCCTTGAGAGGAGAACACTTATTGACTTCATCATAGGCTTATTAAAAATATTTGTCAATAGTCTTGCAAAAGATTGTCAATAATTCTGGACATTTAGATTTCGGGGAAAAGTTCTAGTTTAAGTAAACTTTTGTAACAGATTTCGGATTTCCTGTTGTTTTTTGCCGATAACTTATTAGGTGTTAATACAAAGGCAACAGGGTTATGAAATACATTGACAAAAACAAGACAAGCTTACAACAACTGAACCCCTCTAATGATGCTCTAGATATCTATCATGATTCAATCCAAACCGCGCCAGATAATTCTTGGGCTTACTTACATAGAGGCACTCTTTACTACAATCAAAATCAGTACGATTTAGCTGTTTATGATCTCAGTCAATCCATTAATTTGAATGCAAGCTACTGTTTAGCTTATCAGTTTCGTGCCAGAGTGTATGATAGTGTAGCCGAACTTAATTATAATTTAGCTCTCCAAGATTATAGCAAAGCCATTGAGCTTAATGGTAAAGATATATCTGCTCTTTTTCGTCGAGGAAACTTTCATGCACGTTCAGGAAATTTTTTCCAAGCTCTTGATGATTATACCAAAGCCATACAACTGAAACCCGACGAATCTTTACTATACAATCGAGGAGTTGTTTTTTATCAGCAAAATGACATAGAAAGAGCAGGGGAAGACTTTAGACAAGCTCTTGCTATGAACCCTAAACATATCCCTTCTTTAATCAATATGGGATTAATTCTTTATGAATTGCACCAAATTCAGGCAGCTATTGAATGTTTTAAGAAAGCAGTATCTCTGGGTCAAGAAGCAGAAGCTAAACTCGCTTTAGCTGTGTCTTGTTTTCAACAGAATCAAGACGATAGTTATAAATTAGAAAAATTTGACAAAAAGTTACTCAATATTAATTATTTGAAGGATAATTTATGGGGAGCAAAATTAATCCAAGATACTGAATATTTCCTACAGTGTAAACTATGATACTGCTTTTTGATGAATGCTCAAGAGCAAAGGAATTCAATTTTATGTAAATTTTTACCCTGTAACAATTTGTTTTTATAGGCTAAATTGATGGAAGAGTTAGACCAATTAATTCAACAAGCGATCGCAGCACAAGACAATAATCCAACTTATCATTATCAACAACTGTTTACTAGAATCACGTCTATCATGCAGCAATCAGGACAAATAAGGGAACATTATAGATGTTTCTTGGCGTACCGCAACCACCTACGATGCTGCCTATGTGCTGATTAATGGCTTACAACAAAGTCAAACCCGTGAGGATTTACGAAATGTCTTAAATAACCCTGACTTTAGTAGTAAAACGGTTAATGGAGAAGTAAAATTCTTGCCCAATGGCGATCGCCAAGGTCAATCGGTTCTGCTTCAAGTTCAACCCTCTCGAGATCACCCCTCTGGTTATGATTTCGAGATCATAGATCCGAAAAAAAACTAAGAAGCCGTGATGTTACAGCCGATTCTGCCTAAAATGATTGTTATAGTCAGAGGCAAGATTATGTCGAAAAATAACAACAGTGGTTTATTTATGGTCGGTGTGGTCATTGGTGGTATGGTAGGAACGGTCACAGGACTCTTATTAGCCCCCCGTTCCGGAAGAGAAACCCGACGCATTATCAAAAAATCTGCTGATGCTTTACCCGAAATGGCCGAAGACTTATCCACCACGGTACAACTACAAGCCGATCGCCTCTCAGAGTCAGCGCAAAAAAACTGGGATGGAACCCTCAGTCGCCTCAAAGAAGCGATCGCAGCCGGTATCGAAGCCACACAACTCGAAACCCCTCCGATGGAATCTCCTCGCGATATTACCCCCGAAACCAACTCTTCCAACAATAATTAGGGAAACATATGGTCAACGATCCCTTATTTTGGCTTAGCTGTTCTTTATTTTTCATGGCATTGAGTCTGACAGCCATTTTAATCGTAGCTATCCCTGTGCTGCAAGAGATAACCAGGGCTGCCCATAGTGCTGAAAAATTGTTTGATACCTTGCAGCGAGAATTTCCCCCGACCTTACACGCTATTCGTCTCACAGGGTTAGAAATTACCGAGTTAACCGATGAGATCGATAGTGGGGTCAAAAGTGCCTCAGATATGGTAAAACAGGTTGATAATAGCCTAAATGTGACTCAAACACAAATTAAAAAGGTGCAAAACGGAACCCGTCGCTTGGTAAAAGGGTTTCAAGTGGGTTGGAAAACTTGGAATCGTTCTCCTTTAAGGGGGGAAAAAAAAGATTAATCTGAATTATGGTGTCAAAAAGTGTAAAGAAATATAAAATTGATTAATATTTATTTAAGTGTTGATAATCGGTTAAATAGAAAAATCCTATGCAACAACCTGGTTTAAAATCTTTTTTAACTCCCCTAGTCACTTGTGTTCTCAGTTTTGCCATTTTTGTTTTTTCCCCTTCGCCAGCCTTAGCCGTCAATAATCCCGAATTATTACCCGATAAAGTTACCCCTGTCGTTGATTTAGCCAATTTTCTTCCCGATCTTCAAGAAGAATCCTTGATTAACGATATAGAAACCTTTGAAACAGACACCGGCTGGAGAATTCGGGTTTTAACCCAGTACGATCGCTCTCCAGGCCGCGCTGTCATCAATTTTTGGGGGTTAGATGATAAAAGTATTCTCTTAGTGGCCGATTCTCGCGGTGGAAATATCCTCTCTTTTAGTATTGGGGATGATGTCTATGAGTTACTGCCGAGAACTTTTTGGATTGAATTACAAGCCCGTTTTGGTAATATGTACTATGTACGGGAAAACGGGGAAAACACCTCCATTATGAACGCTCTAGACACGGTGAAAGGGTGTTTAGTTAAAGGGGGTTGTGGGGTTGTCCCGGGTTTACCCAGAGAGCAATGGATTCTTACCTTAATCACCTCGATTGTAGGGGGCTTAGTGTTTGGCTTTGCAGGAACCCCCCGTAAAGCGGATCAAGTGTTTGCTTGGCAATGGGTTCTCATTATTTCACCGTTATGGGGAATTCTCTTTATTGCCTTTGGTATCGGTCCGGTGGTAACAAGAACCTCCGATTGGTTACCTTTATTCCGTAATGTTATCGGCTTTGCCTTAGGGGTATTAGTGGCTTATCTGTCACCCGTTTTGAATCAACCCCCGGCTTCTAATCCTAATACTTAACTTTTATTGGTGTGCTAATTATGGAATGGCACGTTACTGATGCTCAAAGTCTAGCCATGATTGATGGAGAAATCGGCGAAACGATTTTCTCCCCTGCTGAGTATGAAATTGTACGGCGGGTGATTTATCAAACCGCCGACTTTGAGTATCTTTCTCTCTTGCGTTTTTCACAGAAAGCCTTGCAATCTGGGGCTGCTGCTTTCGCATCCCGTAGTACCATTGTTGTGGATGTACCAATGGTACAGGTGGGGATTGTGCCAAATCTGCAGGACACCTTTGCCAATCCGGTGTATTGTAGCACTCAAACCATTACCCGTCCCCAGAAAACAAAAACTGCCACCGCTTGGGGTATGGAAACGTTAGCGAAGCGTTATCCTGAAGCTATTTTTGTCGTTGGACAATCCCAAACCGCCTTAACCGCTTTGGTGGAATTAGCCGAAGACGATAAGATTAAACCGGCCTTGGTGATTGGTACCCCTGCCGGTTTTATTGGGGCAGATGTAGCCAAAGAACGGTTACACGACGCTCAAATTCCTCATATAACCGTTAATGGTCGCAAAGGAAGTGCCGTGGTTGCAGTGGCTATTATTAATGGGTTACTCGACTTAGCTTGGCAAGCTTATGGTCAATCCGAAAGTGGTGCTAGTTAACAGCTTTATACCAAATCCGATTCTCAAGCCTATCTTATCTTCTAGAAAAGGCAAAAGGCAGGAGGCAGGAGGCAGAAGGGTTTTAAAGCTTTAAGCTATCAATTTAAAAAGGGGGTATCTCAAGCGGATTTGGTATTACGTGTTTATAAGTGTTGATTGGAAGCAGAATTAAGCCTTCGGGTGAAGCAAAAAACGGTGTGAACTAGGCGAATTGCATTCGTCTAGGAAACGCGCACAAAGATAGGCTTTACTTTAACTGAAAATCTTTCCTCCTGCCTTCTGCCTTTCAACTCCTGCCTCCTTTAAAGAACCTGCGCCCTTAACCATGCGATGGGAAGATAAACCATTTTCTTAGGAGTTCTGACAAAAGCCCGTTGATTAAATACATCATAATCATTGGCTTCGATGACATCAAGAATGCCTTGATACAGCATCAATGCAGCCCAAACCGGCCAACGGGAGTCCCTGGAGAGGATGCGAATACCCCGTTCTGCATCTTTATAATACTGTCGCGCCCGAGCAATCTGAAACCGCATTAATTCCCGCCAACGATCGTCAATTACCCCTTTAAATAAGTCCGTTTCTGTATAATTAAACCGATCTAAATCTTCTAAAGGTAAATAAATCCGTCCCCGTTGAGCATCTTCTCCCACATCGCGCAAAATGTTGGTTAATTGATTGGCAATACCCAAGGCAATGGCCTCTTCTTTGGGAATATAATGCTCTAGTTGCTGATTCCAAGGCCCAACAGAAGGGTGTTTTTCCACCCCTAAAACCGCATTAGACATTAATCCTACGGTTCCGGCTACCCGATAACAGTAAAGTTTCAGGTCTTCAAACGTCTCATAACGGTTCCGATATAAGTCCATGTGTTGCCCTGCAATCATGTCCTCAAACGGTTCTATTTCCACAGGAAACCGTTGTAGGGTATCCACGAGGGCGACATCTTCATCGTCTAGGGGATGACCGTTAAAAAGACATTCGAGATGTTGTTGCCACTGTTGTAGGGTTTCTGGGGTGGTAAATTTGGCTTGAGGGCCATCCACTAACTCATCGGTACGGCGACACCAAACATAAATAGCCCAGATTGCCCGTCGTTTTTCCGGTGGCATTAACAGGGTTCCCAGATAAAAGGTTTTAGAATATTTCTGGGTAATTTGACGACAGCGTTCGTAGGACTCTTCCACAGAGGCCAGCATTTTAGGGGGTTGGGGAGGTTTAGGCAATTGTAGCATTCAGCACAAGCAGAATGATTTTCTATAGTAACAAGGATATAATCGAGCTTTTGACCGTTAGACTTCTAGCATTGTCCCATTCATTGACCGTTTCGTCATTATTTTAGGCCAAGGTTCAGTCTAACTTACAGCCAAAATCTTATACTAAAGAGGCTTCTTTAGTCACGTCTGAGGTGGATGGGGATATCTTAGCCGGATAATCTTTCCCTAGGGTTTGCGCGGCTAGTTTCCCTGATAAAACCGCCCCTTCCATGCTTCCTAGATATTTTTGCATGGTGAAGTCCCCTGCTAGGTAAAAGTTCGCAATAGGGGTCTTTTGGGAAGGCCGATAGGCTTGTCTTCCAGGAGTGGCTTTATAAACGGAACGGGGGGTTTTGACCACGTGATATTTGAGCAGTTTGGCTTTATTTTCCCCGGTAAAGTGTTGGGGGAAGAGTTTTTCGATTTCGGCCATGGTTACTTCCATAATGGCTTCGTCGGAGGCGGTGATCCAATCTTGGGCTGGAGCTAAAACCAACTCTAACATGGAGCGATCGGGGTTCGCATATTCTTTACAGGTGTTACTCATGTCCGCATAAACGCTGAGTAAGTCGGAACGGGAGAACAAGAGGTGATCGATATCGGTGAGTTTGCGATCGAACCAAAGATGGAGGTTAATCACGGGAACCCCTTCTAACCCGTCTAATTTATTAAATTCGTCCAGTTGTCGCCACGGTTTGGGTAAGATGACCTTTAAGGGGTCGACGGGCATAGCAGACACATATAAGTCCGCTTCAAACAGTTGATCCGGTTCGCCATTAAGCCCTCTGAGCAGAAACCCTTTGACCGTATTATCGTCGTTGAGTAAAATTTCCTTTAATGGGGCATTTAGTCTCACTTCTCCGCCCCTTTCGCTAATATAATCAACTAACGGTTGGCAGAGTCTTTCGGTGGGAGACCCATCAAGAAAGGCCATTTTTGAGCCATTTTTCTCTTGTAAAAAGCGGTTAAGGGCTGTTAAGAGGATGGTGGCTGAGATTTCGTCGGGATTAATGAAGTTTAACGCCTTAGACATGGCGATAAACACTTCTTTTTCCACTCTAGCGGGGATATTTTGCTTTTTGAGCCACTCCGACCAAGAATATTGATCCATCTCTTCGACGTAACTTTGTCCCCGTACAATGGCAGGAAGTAGCCCTAAGCCGAATTTTATTTTCTCTTCCCAAGTCAACATATCGTTATTGCGTAAAATAGCGATGATACCGTTAACTGGGGCAGGAATATCGGGAAAATCGAACCGTGAATAGGTTCCAGGGGTTTCCGGTTGGTTGAAAATCATGGTGTGTTCTTTCCACTGCAACCGGTCTTCAATTCCTAGTTCTTTGAATAACTGCAGCATATTGGGATAAGCCCCAAAGAAGATGTGTAAACCAGTTTCGTACCAGTCTCCATCTTCATCTTTCCAGGCGGCTACCTTACCACCGAGAACGTCTCTTCTTTCTAGGACAATGGGGGTGTGTCCCGCATCACATAGGTATTTGGCACATGAAAGGCCGGCTAACCCGGCTCCGGCGATGGCAACTCGCATCTATTTTTACTATTCTCTCTAAAGGTTTATAAGTTGTATTCATTATACTTTGCATTTCGTAACATTTTGTTTAGAGTTTGAAATTTTCTCGATTTCTTCTGTTGGATCTGACCAGAAAATCAGGGGTTCAAGCCCCGCCGTTTACGGCGCACAGTCTAGGATTTTATGTTATAATTGTTTTACGCCAATCGTTCTAGCGTCAAATGATAGTTTTAGAGTTCAAGGTAAAAGGGAAAATAAAGCAATATCTAGCCATCAACGAGGCCATCAGAACATCTCAATTTGTTCGTAATAAGTGCTTGCGTTATTGGATTGATGGTCAAAAGGTTAGTCGTGCTGAACTCTATCGGTACAACACTAAGTTACGTTCTGAGTTTTCCTTTGTTAAAGACCTAAACTCTCATGCTTGCCAAGCTTCTGTTGAAAGATGCTGGTCATCAATTGCTAGATTTTTTGATAATTGTAAGAAACAAATTCCTGGTAAAAAAGGATATCCACGTTTTAAGAAAAATGCTCGTTCGGTTGAGTATAAAACAAGTGGATGGAAACTTTTAGACCCGAAACATATTGAGTTTACTGATAAAAAAGGTATCGGAAAACTTAAGTTAATTGGAACTTGGGATTTGGCTTTTTATCCTGAAGATAAAATCAAACGGGTTAGATTAGTACGCAAAGCAGATGGTTATTACTGTCAATTTTGCATCTCTGTTGATGTCAAAGAAGAATTACCACCAACTCATCAAACCATTGGTTTAGATGTTGGTTTAAAGGAATTCTACACTGATTCAAAGGGTAAAACTGAACCCAACCCTAGATTTTATCGTCAAGGAGAAAAACGATTAAAGTTTCATCAAAGGCGTGTTTCTCGAAAAAAGAAAGGCTCAATCAACCGCAAAAAAGCCATTAATAAACTTGGTCGTAAACACCTCAAAATAAGTAGGCAACGTGAAGAACACACAAAGAGACTTGCCCGTTGCGTAATCCAATCTAACGATTTGGTCGCCTACGAAGATTTGAGAATTAAAAACTTAGTTAAAAACCATTGTTTAGCCAAGTCAATTAATGATGCTGGTTGGTATCAATTTAGGAAATGGTTAGAGTATTTTGGGGTAAAAATGGGGAGAATAACTGTTGCGGTTAATCCTGCCTATACTTCACAAAATTGCTCTAATTGCGGTGCTGTGGTTAAAAAATCCTTATCTACAAGGACTCATGTTTGTGCTTGTGGATGTCGATTAGATAGAGACGAAAACGCAGCAATAAACATTCTTAATCGAGCCTTGGGTACGACGGGTCACGTCGGAACCTGGATCTTAGATCCGAACGCTTCAGGAGACTTGTCCTCTACTTTTGTTGGAGCAATCCTGCATCAGCAAGACGGGTCGTTGATTGAAGAATCCCCGTACCTTTAGGTCGGGGAGTGTCAAAAGCTGAAATTTTTGAGAGATTTTTTCAGCCAACCCCTATAGCAGTTTTCAATTGAGTTTATCAATATTTTAGTTAGTTTGAGTGTGGGGAGTGTGGGAGGGGTGGGGAGTGTGGGGGTAATTTTGATTTTCATTGTTAGTCTATTGATCTGAAAACTGCTGTAAATATCAAAATATCAAGAAATTCCTAGTCAATCGTTCCTGAGAAACGTTAACATAAGTTAACAAGTGTTTCTCTTGAAGAAACCATACCTGTATCATCAGGCGTTATCATCCGGTTAGATCATTAACCTTGATATATTGAAGTTAACCCTATCTTCACCTTTAGTTTTAGTTTAAGAAGAGGCCGACAGCGTGAACAAAAATAACAAAAAATGGCGCAATGCTGGACTATACGCACTCTTATTGATTGTGGTATTAGCCTTAGCATCTGCCTTTCTGGATAACAACAACCCTCAAAGCCGGGAAAATTTAACCTATAGCGAGTTTATTGAGCGTGTAGAAAGCAACAAAGTGGATCGAGTCACCTTAAGCTCCGATCGCACTCAAGCTAAAGTGCCTAACCCCGAAGGCGGCGCACCGTTACTGGTTAATCTACCCAATGACCCCGATTTAATCAATATCTTATCTGAAAACGGAGTAGATATCGCCGTTCAACCCCAAAGTGATGAAGGCATTTGGTTCCGAGTGGCCAGCAGTTTATTCTTACCCATCCTCTTATTAGTAGGATTATTTTTCTTGTTGCGACGGGCCCAAAGTGGACCGGGTTCCCAAGCCATGAACTTTGGTAAATCAAAAGCCAGAGTCCAAATGGAACCCCAAACCCAAGTCACCTTTGGCGATGTGGCCGGTATCGAACAAGCGAAACTGGAACTCACTGAGGTAGTGGACTTCCTCAAAAATGCCGATCGCTTCACCGCTATTGGCGCAAAAATTCCCAAAGGAGTCCTTTTGGTCGGACCTCCTGGAACCGGTAAAACCCTTCTTGCAAGGGCAGTAGCAGGAGAAGCTGGTGTTCCCTTCTTCAGCATTTCCGGTTCCGAGTTTGTGGAAATGTTGAAGAAGGGAACACCAGCTTCTCCTGCTACTGCCCTTGCAAGAAGGGTTTTACCGGTTCCAGGAGGTCCGACCAAAAGGACTCCTTTGGGAATTTTTGCGCCAATAGCGGT
>JASJDN010000140.1 GCA_030065205.1 Crocosphaera sp. | reverse complement strand
GGAAGTTATCAAGAAGTATATTCAGAATCAAAAGTCTCCCCAGTAAGTGCTGCCCTGGCTTTCATCCCTCGATTTTCGTACCTCAATCGGGGATTTCTCGCCAGGAATCGGTTAAATTACCACTTCTCCAATAAATGACTGACATTCCTCGGAAAAACTATAATTGCCATGCTTTTCTTCTACATAAAGATAACCTTGAATAGCATCTTTGATATTAGCGATCGCTTCATCCATAGTTTTGCCTTGACTCACGCAACCTGGTAAGGATGCGACTTCGGCAATATAACCCTCATATTCTGGATCGTAAGTAAAAATAACTTGAAATTTCATGAAAAATTCCCTCATATTCTCCTTAAATCTATTATAGAGATAAAGAAAAAGGGAGAGAACCAGAAAACCTCTAAACAAACCTGTAAGATAGATTGAGTTGTGATCTCCACAGACAAAGCAGCGATCGCACAGCAACAGACAGACAACCAGAGGACTTGGATTGACGATGGAAAACTACAGCCAAATTGCAGGAGGAATCACCGCCCCTAAAGGGTTTAAAGCTTCAGGAATAGCAGCCGGGTTAAAACCGTCAGGAAACCCCGATTTAGCCTTAATTGTTTCGGATGTAGAGGCGATCGCAGCCGGGGTGTTTACCACGTCTCAGGTAAGGGCTGCTTGTGTGGACTATTGTCGTCAACGACTGCAAGACAAGGCCAGTGCTAAAGCCATTCTTTGTAACGCCGGCCAAGCCAACGCTGGAACCGGGGAACAGGGGTGGCAAGATGCCATCGAATCAGCTAATTTGGTCGCCCAAGCTTTGAATATCGCTCCAGAAGGGGTTCTCTTAGCCTCTACGGGGGTGATTGGACAACGGATTAAAATGGAGGCGTTGCGGGGAGGAATTCTGCAATTAGTGGGGAATTTGTCAGAAAATGGCAACGAGTCCGCAGCCAAAGCCATTATTACTACAGATTTAGTCACCAAAGAAATCGCCTTAGAAACCATGATCGATAACCGTCCTGTGAGGGTTGGTGGTATCGCTAAGGGGTCAGGGATGATTCATCCTAATATGGCCACCATGTTATCGTTTGTTACCTGTGATGCAGCCGTTTCGACGGGGTTATGGCAACAAATGCTAACCATCGCAGCCAATGAAAGCTTTAATCAGATTACAGTGGATGGGGATACCAGTACCAACGATAGTTTAATCGCTTTGGCCAATGGTCAATCCCGCACCCCCGCCATTACGGATATGAACAGCAAAAATGCTCAGACGTTACAGAAAATGTTAACCACCGTCTGTCAACATTTGGCCAAGGCGATCGCCAGAGATGGAGAAGGGGCGACTTGTTTAGTGGAGGTACAGGTATCGGGTGCGCCGGATGATGAAGCGGCCAGACGCATTGCTAAGACCATTGTCGGCTCGTCTTTGGTTAAATCTGCAATTTTTGGTCGTGATCCGAACTGGGGGCGTATTGCTGCTGCGGCTGGTCGGGCTGGCGTTACGTTCCCTCAAGAGGATTTACGCATTACCCTAGGGGAATTTGTCATGATGGAAAATGGACAACCTTTAGCGTACGATCGCGGTGCAGCCAGCCATTATATGAAACAAGCAGCGCAAGGAACTTATTTACAAGACGATACCGTATTAATTTCCGTTTGCGTTGGTAATGGTTCGGGAAACGGCACCGCTTGGGGTTGTGATTTAAGTTACGATTACGTCAAAATTAACGCTGAATATACGACTTGAACTTAATCTACTGCTTCATAATCATTAGAAATGGTTTCATCATCATCAAAACTGAAAGTAACTTCTAAATCTTCTACATCAATCTCATCGAGATCACCTAAGTCTGCTAAGGAGTCTAGATCAATAGAGGCCGTGCTTTGATAAGGCATGGTTGTTTCAAAAGAAGACTCGGTTTGGGTGAGGGTTTTCGGTGGGGGAGGAACATGATTGGTTAGGGGTTCCCCTATGGTTTCCTCAAAAGTACGCTGAAAGTCTTTAATATTGACATTACCCTGTTGATAAACCTCGGTTCCCATGGTCAGAATAATTTGTCTAAACTCGTCCACATAAGCTTTTAATTTTTCCAAAGAAAGGCCAGTGTTGGTTAAGGCTGCCTCGAGTTGTTCTTTTTTCTGTTTTGCTTTAACTTTTAAGTCATCACCGATAAACTTACTATTTTCATCCAGGGTGGTTTGATAAGTGTGGAATAAGCTATCTGCTTGATTTCTAACTTCGATCATCTTCATTTGACGACGATCTTCTTCGGCGTGTTGATGAGCATCTTTTTGCATTCGCTCAATTTCGCTGGATTTTAACCCTCCTGTATGGCTAATGACAATACTCTGTTCTTTTCCTGTCCCTTGATCTTGTGCCGCAACTTTTAAAATGCCGTTGACATCAATTTCAAAACTGACCTCAATTTGTGGCACCCCTCTAGGGGCGGGGGGAATACCGGCCAATAAACATTTTCCTAAACTACGATTATCTTTAGCTAAGGCTCTCTCCCCTTGTAAAACATGGATTTCCACAGAGGTTTGGCCATCGGTAGCGGTGGAAAAGACCTGAGATTTACTGGTGGGAATGGTGGTATTGCGTTCAATAATTTTTGTAAAGACTTCCCCTAACGTTTCAATGCCCAACGATAAGGGGGTCACATCCAACAACAGAACATCTTTGACTTCACCCCCTAACACACCCCCTTGAATGGCAGCCCCTAAAGCTACAGCTTCGTCTGGGTTAATAGAGCGTTCCATTTGACTATTGGGAAAGACCTGTTGAATAACACGGTGAATGGCCGGCATTCGGGTTGAACCTCCCACCAAAACCACTTTTTCCAATTCTTCGGCCTCTAGTTCACAGTCATTGAGAGCTTGGGTCAGGGGTTGTAGAGTAGCTTGGGCTAAATCTTTGGTTAAGTCTTCAAATTGGGCGCGGGTTAGTTCTGTTTCCAGGTGTTTTGGTCCGGTATCATCCGCCGTAATAAAAGGGAGGTTAACGGAGGTAGTCAACATACTCGAAAGTTCAATTTTGGCTTTTTCGGCTGCCTCTCTCAGTCGTTGCAGCGCCATTTTATCTTCACTGAGATCGATGTGTTCCGTTTGTTTAAAATTGTCCACCATCCACTGAACAACGGCATTATCAAAGTCATCGCCCCCTAGGTGATTATTACCGGCGGTAGCTTTGACTTCAAACACCCCATTTCCCAGTTGTAAAATGGAGACATCAAAAGTTCCTCCCCCCAAGTCAAATACAAGGATATATTGCTCGTCGTCTTGTTTGTCTAAGCCGTAGGCTAAGGCTGCGGCTGTGGGTTCGTTAATAATTCTACGCACATCTAAACCGGCGATAGTACCAGCATCTTTGGTGGCTTGTCGTTGAGCATCGGTAAAATAGGCAGGAACAGTGATAACAGCATCGCCCACCGGTTCCCCTAAATAATCTTCTGCATCTTTTTTTAATTTTTGTAAAATCATTGAGGAAATTTCTTGGGTGGTGTAGTGTTGCCCACGAATTTCCACATTAACCATATTGTCTCTTCCTGTGACACATTGGTAGGGAACCCGAGATCGCTCTTCTGACGTTTCTTCCCACCGTCGTCCGATAAAACGCTTAATGCTGTAGATAGTATTTTCTGCATTGGTGACCGCTTGTCGTTTAGCTAACTGGCCCACCAAGCGTTGGTTGCCTTTGCCAAACGCGACAATACTCGGCGTTGTTCGCCCCCCTTCTGCACTGGGGATGACTATGGGTTTACCCCCTTCCAAAACGGATACACAACTATTTGTCGTTCCAAGGTCAATGCCAATGACTTTTCCCATAGCACTTGTTTTCTTAAATAGTTCATCATTAATTAATTGGCTAGAAGCCACAAGAAGCTTTGAAAATAGCAACACAGTCAAAACCTATGTCTAGGTGATTGGGTGTTCTGTGGCACTATAGTTCCTGTGACTTCTCCCTTTGATCTTTATCTTACCCATTATTCTCCCTAGAGTTTTAGGGATAATTGCTTAATTTATTCGGCTGAGGTGGTTTCATCTGAGGTAGAACTTTCGGTTTCTTCTGAGGAATCGGTCGGTTTAGGGGCTGCTACTTTTACCATAGCATGGCGTAAAACCTGGTCTCCTAACATATAACCCCGCATTAATTCTTCAATGACCGTTCCTTCGGGATATTCATCGGTATATTCCCTTAACATGGCTTCATGATATAGGGGATCAAACGCTTGACCTTCGGGACGCATGGGACTCACCCCTAGGCGTTTGAGGCTATCAACTAGATTTTTATAGACTCCTTGATAACTTTTGTGAATTAGGGCTTCTCCATCGTTGGCGGGGTTGATGGTGTTACGGGCCCTCTCAAAGTTATCCACCACAGATAACAGTTCTCCGATGGTGTTCCGTTTGACAACAATTTCTAAGTCTTGTTTTTCTTTAGCGGTTCGCTTACGATAGTTGTCGAATTCAGCCGTCAAGCGAATATGACTATTTTTGAGCAGATCATACTGTTGCGCTTGATCTTGTAGTTTATTTTGTAGAGCTTCTATTTGTTCGGTTAAGGCGGTAATAGTCGCTTCTGGGGACTCTTCTGGAGAGGTTTCCGAGACAGGAGTTTCTACTTCCTCTTTGGGGGTTACATCCTCTACAGGAGTAACAGTTGTTTCTGCTGTGGTTTCTGTTTCAGTGGTTTCAGCAGTCACAGGGGTATCATCGGTTGATTCAACTTCGGGGGTTTCTATGTTTTTTTCTAGTTGTTGTTCGTTTTGTGTAGTAGACATTCTGCTATAATCTATAACCCGTCGGTACAATATTCCTATAGTTTATTATATAGGGTAACTTGTCACTGTTTAAGATTGATAGTGTCGTCAAACTACACGCAACGAACAAACTACAGGGATTTGAGTTAGAGCAATTTAATTTGGTTAGGGTTAGTTTCTTTTGTTTGATAGTTTTAATTTACGTTTAAATGCGCTACCCAAACCTAGGGCTGTCATTGCCCCTAAAATGGTTAAAGGTTCGGGAACCAGACTATAATTGATATCTCCTACGCCATTCATTTCTCCAGGGATATCGTAGGTAAAGTAAGCTTCACTCAAATCAAAAAAACCTGGGATAAAAGAGAATTTAGCATCTGTGGAAAAACTCAATCCCAGAAATTCACCATCAAAAAATACAACTTCAGGAAAACCATCAGTCTCGGTATAGTTAGTCCCATTAAAGTTAAAACTAATTGCTGATACCGATAAAAATTCTTCATCTATACCTATTAACCCCGAATCCTCAAATTGAAAAGAGCCGAAGTAGGTTTCACCGGCTAAAAAACCTGAATCAATGGTAACTTCAATATCATAGTTAATTAAAGCAGCATTAACCGGATTAGCATTAATCACAGTCAGGCTAAGAACTGTACTTGTAGCAAAGAAAGAAAACTTATTAAATAAACGAGTCATGGTTTTGTTCTGTAAATGTGTGTTTGAATAGGAAAAATAGAGCGATCGCTTTTTGACCAGCGATCGCTAAACTGTCAATCAATTAAAAAATAAAATTATCAGGGTTATTTAGAGCTACCGCGTCAACTTCTTGAGCTAACAAGAAGGAGCGATCGCGACTAGAACCAATCTCACCATCAGGATCAATACTTAAGATAGTATCTGAGCCACGAGAACCAAAGCCGACATAACCATCAGCGATGGGATCGACTCCAGCAAAACCAACCCCATCCAAGAGTTCAGCGAGATCAATTTTATCGTTACCCACTTCAAAGTCGGTGATGATATCCCCTCCATCGACAATACTGGTATAAACAAAGGTGTCGTCACCCGCACCACCGGTCACCGTATCTCGACCTTGGAAACCCGTAATGATGTCATCGCCATCGGTCCCGATTAAGTTATCTCGCTCATAAGTCCCTTCAATAACCCATCCGAGAGTGGTACTGGTTAAATCCAAACCAACAATTACAGGGTCATGATCAGAGGTACGGAAGGGATCTTGATCGTTGAATAGATTAGGATCGTTAAAATCAGTGTTATAGTCGAGGGCATCTGGTTCATCAGCATTAATGCGCCATTCTGTTGCACCGGTTACCTGAGATAATAATGATTCGTTGGCTAAAGCATAATCTAAATAGCCAAATTGACCATCAAAGACAAAAGAGTAAGCATCATTCCCCACAAACTGCTCAATTAAGTCTGTATAACCTTGTGCTTCTAGAAAGGTAATGGGGTCTTCTTGAGCATAGGCATTGAGATCACCAACAATCAGAAAATCACTATCTCCACTGCCAGTCGGGTCCGTATTTAACCAAGCATTGAGCGCTTGAGACGCGCGTAAACGAGTGCCGTTAAAGTTCCCTTGGCCGTCTCCAATATCGGCATCATCCCCAGAACCGGTACCCCCTTTAGATTTGAAGTGGTTGACAGAAAGGGTAAACAATTCCCCTGTGGCCAATTCTTCAAACGTAACGGCAATGGGCGCACGATTACTATTCACCCCATCAAAGATTGAACCACTTAAACCAAGACCTGACAGATCAGAATCTGTAAGAATTTCTACGGTGGTTCCTGGCGCAATTTGCACACTGGCGGTTTTGTAAATGGCACCAACGGAAATGGCATCCCCTGTGTCCACAAAAGGAACCCCAGGATCAACGTAAGCATAGGTGCCAGCACCAACCTGTGCATTTAAAGCATCAACTAAGGTGCCAATGGCAAACTGGCCGTCACCATTTTGATCGGAGCCAAATTCGTTTTCTAACTCCACTAAACCGACAATATCGGCGTTCATGGTTTCTAAAGTTGTCACCAACTTCTCAAGCTGACGGTTAAACTCGGTTTGGTTGTCGGCACCACGGGGGGCCAGGCCATTGGGTCCACTACCAGGATTACCGGCTACGTCGAGAGTGGTAAAGAAGTTGAGAACGTTTAAGCTGGCCACTTTCAAATCTCCGCCCACATCTTCGGGGGTAGCTGGACGGGGATTAGTGGGTTGAAAATCAACAGGTGCAACGGGTTGAAGACGATACTCTCCAAACCCAAAGCTGAGAATACCAGACAGATTGGTAACGGTATCACCCCCCCGTAAGGTATTGGTGGCACTGAGGGGGTTGCCACCGCGACCATGAATAATAGGGTTAGGGTTTTGAATGGTTTGACCGTCATCTAAAACAATGCGTCTGGTGGCGATCGCGTCTTGATAAGCGGCAAATCCAGCCACATCGGGGGCGTTAAAATCGGTATATTGATCTAAACGACCATCGGTTCCGGGTTCATTGCTGGCACCATCAGACGAGAGTACGATCTCACCAAAACGATCTAAGTTGAAATATTCGGTGACAAACAGAGTATCAGGAATGGTTATTGCCATCCCTTCAAATGCTTCTAAATCATCAACTGTCGTCACAGGGAAGTTGACAGTGGCAGCAGTGGGTAAGGTATCGGTTCCTTGAATGGAAACGGTAATATTGGTCAGTTGGGTTAAACCAAAAACTTCATCGACGGTTCCAGTAACCTGAACAACGTCTCCAATATTGACATCAACCGCAGGATTATTGCCATCAAAAATGAAAAGCCCTTCCGAGGTTGACGGGGTGACAAGAGTTGGAAAAGGCTCACCGTGAGGGGTTTAGAGATCAGCGATCGCTTTTTAAAATGAATTTTGCCCCTAGAGTAAATAGTACAAATATTCTAGGCAGAGCAGAAAATATCTAATGGTTAGAAATGAACAGCAATTATCTCCAGAAAAATGATAAAAAGAGTTGTTCTACATAATTATCTTTTATAATAAACTATGGACTTTTTGCCCTTCTATCAGGACTATTTACAGAACGCATTATCAAAAAGTAAGTTTTTACTTTTACGTATATTAGTATGGGTTTTACAAGTTCATAAACAGGTAAGAATAGAAAGGTTAGCAGCTTATCTTCCTATTCCTATTTTACATCAAAGTCGAAGAAAAAAGATTCAAAGATTTCTAGTTGAACCGTGCTTAAGCCTTGTCTTATTTTGGTTTCCTCTAATAAAATTGATAGTAGAACGGGAGTTTAAACCAGGAAGTCGATTAACTTTAGTTTTAGATAGAACTCAGTGGCAAGACAAAAATGTGTTCATGATTAGTGTTGTTTGGAGAAAGCGATCGCTACCTATTTACTGGCAAATTTTAGAGAAAAAAGGTAGCAGCAACGTTAAAGAACAAATAGCTTTAATTCGACCAGTCTTGAGATTATTTTCTCACTATGAATTATTAATTTTAGGAGATAGAGAATTTCATGGGGTAGAATTATCATATTGGTTAAAGCAACGAAATCGAACAGCTAAAAATTCCATCTACTTTGCTTTTCGAGAGCGCAAAGATGTCTATATTAGAAGGAGTAAGAAAAACCAGAAACGGTTTCAAGATTTAGAACTAACCCCAGGAGTAAAAGTTTTTGAAAAAAACATTTTTGTCACCAAGCAGAAAGGATTTGGTCGGTTTAATATATTGGCTTACCAAAAGAGGAAATATAAAAACCATAGTGAGGAAGAACCTTGGTTTATTATAACCAATTTAGATAACCCATCAGAAGTTATAAAATATTATAAAATGAGGTTTGGAATTGAGGCCATGTTCCGAGATTATAAAAGTGGTGGATATAACCTTGAAGGGAGCAAAGCTAATACTCATAGGCTCACTAACCTTATTTTATTAATAGCAATTGCCTACACAGCCTCAGCTTTAAAAGGTAAGTCGATTAAAAATAAAGGCTATCAAAAATATATTTCTAGGCTAACTGAACCTAAAAGATATGTTAGAAGACATAGCGACTTTTGGGTAGGACTCTATGGACAGAGTTGGATTTTAGCCTGGGACTTTTGTTCTGGGATAATCGAAGAATTGATGAGATTAAATTGGCACAAAATCAATGAATATAAACAAGGATTAAAAGCTTTAACTGCCATTAGTTAATCTCTGGATTCTTGTCTTAATTATATACTAAAAAAATCGATTAATCAAGACTAATTGATGATTTTGTTATGTCTATTTGTGGGATGATAACTTGATAGAAATTAAGTCGATAGTTTTTTCTCTCATTACATGAATTTAGATTATCATAAACGGCTTAATCATGATCAAAACTTATTAAAAAGGTTGATTTTTTAGTCAACTCAGATTCTGAAACCTTTATTTGATACGTTTTTTCCAATTCTTGTCACCCCGTCAACGTTTTTTGTCTTAATTATCACAAGATATAATATTACTGTTACACCTTTAAAGGTATTAGAAGGCATGAGGAATGTTCTAATTAATATCGTGACATGGCTAAGTCTTATCCTAGTAATCGTAGGCATAGGAGGATATGCCGTAATTGTATTCTGCGGTCATTTTACCAACTGGCAACTGGCAAAAACTCTGGTCAATTCATGGGAAGATCATGTGTATGAAATACCCATATCAGCAGTCGTAGCATTCGCCATCGTTACTCTGTTGCGTGTAAGCAGTTTCGTGCCAGTAAAGTTTGACAAGTTCACGTTGAAGATTTCCAGCGTTGAAGTGAGTGGACCTACGATCCCCATACTCCTGTGGGTAGTTGTCTATGTGGCCATAGTGTGGTCAATTGGGTTCTTGAAAAACCGTCCGTAGCCTTTTTTGTAGCAGTTTTTTGTAGGTTGGGTTGAGGAACAAAACCCAACACAGTGCGATCGCTGATCTTGTAGGTTGGGTTAAGGGACGAAACCCAACAATCATAACTTTTTTGTGTATTGAATGAATAAGCAATGATTAGCGATCACCTTTTTTGTAGGGTGCATTACACTATGGTTAATGCACCAAATCTTTACTAATTAATTGATCAATTTAAAGGTGGATTATGTTTCTCTAATCCACCCTACATTTTATCTGATTAATCAGTAGGTTGGGTTTAACCGTTTTAAACTCCTACAGTTAAAATCAATGTTACTATTGAATTAATGTTCAAGATATCCATTGACCTCTTATGCAATCTCATCTTTCTAACAGCACTCAAAACTACTCTGATGAAGAAATTAAACAAGCGATCGCTTCATCTTCTCACGAACTGTTAAATCAACTTAACCCCGATTATCCCATATATCAGCTAACAGAGACTATTTATTTTGGGGATCTTCCTATAGAGGAGCAAGAAGCTTTAAAACAAACTTTATCAGAAAGAAGACAAACCCAACTGATCAAATATCAATTTTAAAAAACATGGCTTATGATATTTGGTTATCGTTAAAAACAAGAGAACTATTAGAAAAGTTGAAACGAAATGAACCAGAAACTTATCAAAAAATTCGAGAAGAACTCGAAAAATTATCGATTGATAAAGATAATTTTAAAACAGGAGTTCCCGAAAGAATAGAAGTTTTTGTTGCTAATAATCTGAAAATATATTATCGAATATTACATCGCTTAAAAAGTATTGATGTTATCGATATTAGAGAATTATTATAGCGATCTCGAAGAGATCCGCTTCGCGGTGCGCCTTTTTTGTAGGGTGCATCAACGAATAATAAACTATTTTACCTAATGACTCAATACCTGATTAAACGCTTATTAATCGCTATTCCCACTTTAATTGCTATTAGTTTAGTCCTCTTTACTATTTTAGCATTAGCCCCTGGAGATCCCTTAGGAGAATTCGCGTCTAACCCCTCTATTACTGAAGAAGTTAGGGAAAATATTCGCAAAACGTTAGGACTTGATCAACCCATTCATATCCGTTATATTAAATGGTTTTTTGCTTTTATTAAAGGAGATTTAGGCTACTCTTTTACTAGCAGAAGTCCTGTTTTAGACCTCATTTTACAACGTTTGCCGACAACATTATGGGTGGTAGGAACAGCTTATATTTTTAGTGTTTTAATAGCCTTTCCTTTAGGGGTTATTTCTGCCATAAAACGCTATTCATTCTTAGACCAAATTCTAACAACTTTTGCTTTTTTGGGTTATTCTTTACCAACTTTTTTAACAGGATTATTATTGATAGTTGTTTTTAGTGTTCAATTAAACTGGTTTCCCTTTATTTATAACAGTACCCTAGAAGTCACTAATTTTTCTACGTTTATCGAACAAATCAAACAATCTATTATGCCCATTACCGTGTTGGCTTTATATCAATCTGCTGTGTTAATGCGCTTCATTCGTTCGGCCATTTTAGATGAATTAACTAATGATTATGTTCGCACTGCACAAGCCAAAGGATTAAACAATTTTGCCATCATAAAAGATCATATTATCCGTAATGCTTTAATTCCCGTGGTAACCTTAATTGCTCTAGATATTCCCACTATTTTTACTGGTGCATTAGTCACAGAACAAATTTTTAGAGTACCCGGAATTGGCGCATTATTAATCGATTCAATTTACCGTAGTGATACCCCTGTCGTTATGTCTATCACCTTTATTTATGGAATTTTAATTGTTATTTTTAATGTGATTGCTGATCTCACTTATGGCTTTCTTGACCCTAGAGTAAGATATTAAGGAATATTTTAGATCAGGACATAATATTCAGATAAGGACATAATATATTATATCCCTACAGAGGTGAACGTAAAGAAATTTATCAAAACCTGTGAATTCTCACTCATTTCTTTCAATAATGTAGATAGGACAGTAAAGGAGCCGATTCCGAATGAACGCCTTATCTAATAATCGTTGGAAGTTTCTTAGCTGGACAACCGTTGTCATGTTTGCCCTTGGTTTTTGGCTAAGTAGTAGTCTTATTCTTGATTGTGTCGTCATTCCTGGGTTATCCTTATCAGGAATGATGAATGAGGGCGGTTTTGCCAGTGCGGGATTTATTATTTTTGGATTATTCAACCGCATTGAATTAGTCTGTGCAGCCCTTGTTTTAACGGGATTTTTAATTTTCCGTCGCCATCATCTTCTTATTCATCTTCAGGAACGTTGGTCAGTCATTTTAGCCAGTGTTTTACTTGGTATTGCTTTGATTTACACTTACTTCTTAACCCCAGAATTAAGTGCTTTTGGTTTAGAAATTAATCCCTTTGCAGCCACTGATACCATGCCATCTGCTATGATTTCTCTACACTGGAGTTATTGGGTGTTAGAAGTGGTTAAATTTGCTATTGGTGTTACTTTATTACGCTGGTGTTATCGTGATTCTTGTGAATTAAAGTAGATTAAATACTGCAATTAAGTCATGATTTCCTCCCATTTTGGGGGGATTTTTATTGCATGATGATATTACAGACGTTATTTTAGGGTGGGCATTGCCCAGCTTACCAGGTTCAAAACTGACATATGATTGCTATATCATCAAATTCTCAGATAACTTAAGAAACTCTTATTTTTAACTCAGAATTCAGTCATCTCCTTTTCAGACAACTCCTCGATACTAAGAATAACGAAACAAAGCAAAACAAAACAACGGAGTTTTTAATCATGAAAGGACTTATTATTACTGGTTTATCTTCTCTCGTTTTAGGTAGTTTTTTCTCTCCTGTTAATGCCACTGAAATGATGGCAGTTAATTCTACTGTAGAACAAAATCAAATCTCTTATATATCTCCTTTGAACTTAGTGAGTCATGGAAGGGGTGGGACTTTTAGCGAACAAGGAATTCCGAGTCATGTTAGATTTAGTTTAGCCATTCAATCGGGTAAAGTTGATGCTGAGTCTTTAGTTCAAGCTGCTGTGGAAGCAGGACGTTTATCATCTGAAATCCTTAATAATTCGGCTTATTTATCTAATGTTCAATTTGAGTTATCTCAAGTCAATAATGATTAATTTTTTCACTTCATTCTCCCACTAAGTAGGTGAGAATAATTAAACCCATAAAAGTGTAGGGTGGGCAATGTTTAAAATAGTTTATAGACAAAGTTTAGCAGCTTTTTATTAACATTGCCCACCTGACGTTTATTTATAACTGAACTTCTCCAGTACATTTGACCTAAAAATCGCTGAAAGCTTTATTTGACATAGGATGTAGTAAATGGTAGATAAGTTCTGTGTCCATGTAAGGGGTTGCTCTATCGCTGCGATCGCATTACAATTTAGATCATAGGTGCGATCGCTCAAAACACGCTTCAG
>JASJDN010000139.1 GCA_030065205.1 Crocosphaera sp. | reverse complement strand
TCCCCCGACACTTGCTCCCCATCAAATTATGTTTAGAATTAATTTTCACGCCACCTAAAGGTGGGCATTCTACATCCCACCTCTAAAGAACGCTACGCTGGTGGGCTTTGAATGCAGTATCCTGTAAACTAAGACGGGAACTCGTTTATAAGCAGGGGTTTGCGATCGCTTATCTATATGGGCTTTCATCAAAATATTAGCTTCAGGATAGAACATCAAAGCGGCACCCTGTTTAATTTCACCGCAAATAATCTCAATATTATCTAATTTTCCCCCATCTCCTTGCACGGTTACCCGTTGATGATTACTTAACCCTGCTTTTTGGACATCTTCGGGGTGCATTAAGATACAATAACGGTGAGGCATACCGCGATAGGGATCATCTTTACGATAGACGACTGTATTATGTTGACGATAACTGCGTCCCGTAATTAAAGCAACCACCACCCCAGAAAAGGGTTGAGACACGCCAAAATCTTCAGGTTGGGGTAAGGTAATGGTAGGCAAAGGAGTCTCTTGCATCATGGCTTTACCTGACGCTGTGGGAAACTTGGGTTCAGTAAAAATTCGTCCTGAGATAGTAAATTCTTCTTTTGTATCGTCGATATGTGCAATTTTTTCGTAACCGGGAATGGTTTCAGAAATCAGTTTTCTGACGTAGCGAGTGTCTTGTAACTTCCGCCAGTTTACGGGATCATCTCCTAAGAGACGATGGGCTAATTCTGTGATAAAATCAATTTCTGAGACAAGATCGGCATTTTGTAAGTGAGTTTTTCCCTCATCATTCAACCTTACAAAATTATTCCCTGACTCAACCGTAGTTTTATGGGGGTTTTCAAACCTTGCATAGACAGGAAGAATCAGGGTATTTTCTGCTGCGAGGCCATGAAAATGCCCTAAGTTGGGTTTGGTGGAGAGATAGATAACCGTTTCAATGTTACCTAATGCGCGTTTTGCTTGGGTTAAGTCGGGGTTAGCAGCGTAAAGATTGCCTCCCAAACATAACAAAGTCTCTACCTTATTATCATCTGCTGCATCGATTAGCGATCGCGCGTCATAACCTGGAGTCCGATTAAGCGATCGCCCTAATAACCGCTCTAATGCCTCTTGGATCTCTTGTTTGAGAGTGTTACTCACTCCCATCGATCCGAAACCTTGTACATTAGAATGGCCACGAATCGGCATTAATCCTGCCCCTAATTTTCCCACATTTGCGGTCATTAGGGCCGTGTTAGCAATACTAAAAATTGTTTCTACACCGTGTAACTGTTGCGTCACCCCCATGGCCCAGGCAAAAACCACACCGTTTGCTTGACTGATGAGAGTTGCAGCCGTTTCCATGTCTTTTTTAGAAACACCACAAGTGTCTGTTATTCTTTCCCAGGAAGTTGCTTGAGACTGTTGGATTATTTTCTGCCAATTTTCCGTATAATTTTCTAAGAATTCTGGTTGTATTAATCCTCTTTCGATTAAAGACTTTTGTATCCCCACAAAGATCGCCAGATCGCTACCGGGATGAGGTTTTAAGAATAAGGAGGCAATATCTGATCCTGGGATAAGAGACTTGAGAGGAAATGCAGGAGATGCGAACTTTTTTAACCCTATTTCTTCGACAGGGTTGATCACGATAACCGTTCCCCCGCGATCGCGTATTTTGATCAATTCATTCATCAGACGAGGGTGGTTTGCTGGTGCATTGGAACCCACCAAAACCACGCAGTCTGATGCTTTTAAGCTTTCCAAACTGACGCAAGATGTCCCTGTACCAAACATGGTTTTTAGCCCCACTGAGGAGGCACGATGGCACAAATCCGAACAATCTGCTAAGTTATTGGAGCCAAGCGATCGCACCATCAATTGTAAGAGATAAGCTGCTTCATTAGAGGATCGTCCGGAACTATAGGAAGCAATCTGATCACAGGGTTTCTGAAATGCTGTTTCAACTAAATTATAAACGTCATCCCAACTAATACGTTGATAATGACTGTCACCTTTGCGTAGAATAACAGGGAAGGTTAAACGACCGAGTCTATCTGCTTCTTGGGAGGTTAGTTGTTGTAAGTCTGTCAGAGAATATTTTTCAAAGAAATGGGTTTCTATTCCTGGTTGTAACTCGGCTGATATGGCTTCAACACTTTTGGCACACCGTTGTAAGGTTTCTCCGACTTCATTGGTAAACCCACCTTTTTGTCCACCGGTTCCCCAGGCGCAAGATAAACAGGCACTTTTATGAAATAGGGTTTTCCACAGTTCCACCCCATCACGTGAAAGAGTGTAATTTGCCCAGTCTTCTATTAAGGGGAAACCACCGCCCATTTTTTTGCTAGGGTGTGGGGTTAAGGGGTTATTGTCGGGTTGGTTGGGTTTGTCCATATCAATTACTTAACTATGAAAACATCAAAATTAATTCTCTGATAATTTCCACACTATCATTAATTGTAGGAGCAATTGTTGTTTAAAATCCCTAACATTAGCCAATTAATTTGGCTTACTTGGTAAGCCCGTGACGAGGATTGAACTCGTGACCTCACCCTTACCAAGGGTGTGCTCTACCACTGAGCCACACGGGCGTAAATTTTTTGTGGTGGGCCGAGCTGGATTTGAACCAGCGTAGGCATAGCCAGCGGATTTACAGTCCGCCCCCATTAACCACTCGGGCATCGACCCATTTATCTCACGATTATTAATATTAGCATAGGAGTCTAAACAATTCAACGGGTGCAGAAAAAATTTATTTTTTTTGTTGATCGTTAGTTCTATCCCTAGGGTCTTGACAGGTTAATATAATAGGGTAGGGAATTAATTGTTTGTTACAAAATCTTAATGTAAGTTAGCCTTGTTCAATCTCCTATACAAAGTCAAAGAGATTCTCAGACGCTGGTGGTCAGAATTCACCCTGCAAACTAAGTTATTAGCAGCAGCCACCCTAGCCGTCTCCTTATTCATGAGTGGTTTAACGTTTTGGGCTGTTAACACCATTCAGAGGGACGCACAATTAAATGATACGCGCTTTGGTCGAGATTTAGGCTTATTACTAGCCTCTAATGTTGCCCCCCTCATCGCAGAAGACAACTTAACCGAAGTTGCCCGTTTTTCCAGTCGTTTTTATCAGAGTACCTCTAGTGTTCGTTACATGATTTATACCGACGAGACGGGACAAATTTTCTTTGGTATCCCTTATTCGTCTGCCGAAGTTCAAAATTCCCTGACCATTGAACGTCGTTTACAACTGCCGAATTTTCCTGCTAATCATAATACCTTACCCCTCGTCAGACAGCATCAAAGTCCCAATGGAGAAGTCACGGATGTTTTTATTCCCCTCAAACATGAAGGAAAACAGTTAGGATTTTTAGCCATTGGCATTAATCCTAATCCAACGGTGGTTAACTCGTCTAATTTAACCCGCGATGTTACCATCGCTGTGTTTGTGGCTATTTGGGCGATGGTCATTTTAGGGGCTGTTTTTAATGCGTTAACCATTACCCGTCCCATCAAAGAATTATTAGTAGGGGTTAAGAATATTGCAGCCGGAAACTTTAAGCAAAGGATTACCCTTCCCTTTGGAGGGGAGTTAGGAGAATTAATTTTTAGTTTCAACGAAATGGCAGAACGTCTTGAACGTTATGAAGCACAAAATATTGAAGAATTAACCGCCGAAAAAGCGAAACTAGATACTTTGGTATCTACTATTGTCGATGGGGCAATTTTATTGGATACTCATCTCAACTTATTATTAGTTAATCCCACCGCAAGACGGATGTTTGTTTGGGAAGGCAAAAATGTAATTGGTGAAAACATCCTGCAACTTTTACCACCAGAATTAACCGACCAATTACAAGCCCCCCTAGAACAAATGGTAGAACAAAATTCTAAAGATTCCTTAGAATCAGAACTGGATAACGTTTCAGAAAATACATCTTTGCAACGAAAAATCAATCCAGGGGAATATCGCATTAGTCTGAGTCAACCCACATCCAGAATTGTTCGGGTTCTTTTGACTCAAGTCTTCGATCAACATAGAGAAACTTTAAAAGGAATCGCGATGACGGTACAAGATATTACCCGTGAAGTCGAATTAAATGAAGCAAAAAGTCAGTTTATTAGTAATGTCTCCCACGAATTAAGAACCCCTCTATTTAATATTAAATCTTTTATAGAAACTTTATCAGAATTTGGAGAAGACCTAACAGAAACCGAACGAAAAGAATTCCTAGAAACGGCCAATCATGAAACCGATCGCTTAACCCGTTTGGTCAATGATGTTCTAGATTTATCTCGTTTAGAATCTTCTAAAACTTATCATTTAAGTGGGGTGGATTTATCTCAGTTAATTGAACAAACCCTGAGAACTTATCAGTTGAATGCTAAGGATAAGGAATTAGTCTTAAAAAAGGAAGTTGAACCGAATTTACCCTTGGTCTTAGGCCATTACGATTTATTGCTACAGGTGATGACTAATTTAGTAGGCAATGGACTAAAATTTACCCCATCTGGTGGTATTATTTTGATTCGTGCCTATCATTTTAAAACTAAATCAAAACAATTTAATAATAAATCTTGTGTAAGAGTTGAGATATCTGATACAGGAATTGGTATCGCCGCCGAAGATCAAGCCGCCATTTTTGATCGCTTTTTCCGCGTCGAAAATCGAGTTCATACCCTCGAAGGAACCGGGTTAGGACTATCTATTGTCAAAAATATTATTGATAAACATCACAGTCAAATTCACTTAATTAGTGAAGTGGGAATCGGGACAACATTTTGGTTTGATTTAGCCCTCTATGAAGATAATTGTTCTTCCTCAGAAGGTTGTAGCAATGAAAACGTATTACCGAGAACGGTTGATGTTCATCCTAATCGTTTACTTTTTTAGTTGGTTAAAGCGATCGCTAAACTAATGCCGATTAACCCTACTATGAATAAGATGCCTCGATGTCGATAACACCAACGTTTAATGGCGGTTAGTGGGTTGGTGGGGGTTAAGGGGACAATTTCTTCGTTGAGAATGGGTTGGGTTTTATCCTGGTATAACATACAGGTTTTGGCAAAAGGACGTTTATCATAGGTACAACTATCGTCTTCATGGTATAGACAGCGATCGCATAAAAAGTCTGTTTGTGTTGCTTGATATAAGGGCATTCCAGGATGTCCAAACGCTTTTAACGTCGTTTGACAATAGGGACAGTCGATGGCTTGACTATTGACAAGTTGTTGACATTGAGGACAAGTGGTCATTAATTCAGATGGTTGCTCAAATTTTCCTTTTTATTGTAAATAGCCAAACCAAATAAAACCGTCATTTGTAAAGAAGTATAACAACTATGATTTATCTGTCTCATCAACAATTACAACAAATTCAAGGCCATGCTGAAATGACCTATCCCGAAGAATGTTGTGGTTTACTTTTAGGAACCCTGGAAAGGGATAATAAATGGGTCATAGAAGTCAGAGAAACGGAAAATAGTTGGACCAGTGAGAGCAATCAAAATTTACCGGATCTCCCCAGTTCTAACCAACAACCTTTAAGTAAAAAAAATCGGTTTAGTATTGATCCTTATATCTTATTACAAGTACAAAAAGAAGTCCGCGATCGCTGTTTAAATATTATTGGTATTTATCATTCTCACCCTGATCATCCGGCTATTCCATCCCCATTTGATCGTGAAATTGCCTGGTTGTACTATTCTTATATTATTATTTCTTTAAGACAAGGAGAATTTACTGAGATAAGAAGCTGGAAACTAGAAGAAAATAACCATTTTCAAGAAGAAATTATAAAAACTGTTGCATGATTTAGATTTTTTTTCTACAATAGCCCGTGATTATTCTTTGAGATAATAAACCATGAACAAACTCATTGTATCCTTAGCCATTCTGACAGGAACAACCACCGCTTTATTGATGGAAAATAACGCTGCTTTAGCGGCTGCTTTTAATTGGTCTTATGAAACGGGAAACGGCGATATTTATACTGGAATGATTGAAGGAGAGGTTCAAGCAGATGGTAATACAATCAATGTAACCTCTGTTTTAATGAGTCAATTAAATGGTATTGCTCTTCCTCAAACTCCCATTATTCGTGATAGTGAGGGTGTGTTAGGTTCTACTGCAATTGTGAGTTTAAATGGGACGACAATGGACTTGGGGGCTTGTGGTGATACTGATTGTTTAAGTGGAATTTTTATCGGTGATTTAGGATTACCTCAGGCAAATCAGTTTAGTACATCTGTCAATTTTGGAGATGATTTTGAAACGTTTAATGCAGAAAATTGGACCATAGCAGAAAAGCCAACTGTTCCTGAACCTTCTGTGACCTTAGCATTAGTTGGTTTAGGTCTATCTACCTTAGTTAAAAGTTCTCTAAAGAAGCATTAAAGACCTTTTTTCAAACAAGATTAAACAGATTATGCCCCATTAACAATTGATAAAAAAGCCTAGAAATCAAGAAGGATAATCAATTAATAATGGGGTTTATTATTTTGATAAATTTTAGATAAGATATCTTGATGAATTGCTTGAGTAATCGGATATAAATAAGCAAAAACAAAACTAATAATTAATAAGGTAATAGGTAGAGGTCCAATTATCATACGAATTGCCCATAAAGCTGTCTCTGGTTGTTGTCCTGTACTACCAGGAATATAACCAGCACCATCTAAAATTTTCCCCACCACAAATAAAGCAACCGCAATACCAATTTTTTGTAATTGAACCACCAAAGCAAAAAAGATTCCTTCTCGTCTTTCTCCCGTTTTTAGTTGATCTAAATCCACAACATCAGGTAACATTGACCAAGGAACAATATAAGCGGTTGCAATACCAATTCCTGCTATCATTGCAATGAAATACATTAAGTTTACTTGGCCAGGTTGTAATAAAAATAACCCTAATTCTGCTACAATTGTGAAGGGAATGCCCATTAAATAAATAACCTTTTTTCCTAAACGACGGCTAAGATAACTCCACACCACCATCATCATTAAAGCAGTTCCTTGAACCGTGATAGCCATCCTCGTAAAATGTTCTTCTGTTAAGCCCATACAATTAATAACAAAATAAGGCAAAATTGCAGCAATTGTTTGTACACTTAACCAAGAGCAAAGATAAATAATCATCACACAAATAAAAGGAAAATTTGTGAAAATTAACCTAAATTTTTCTTGAAAAGATAAAGAAGAAGTCCGAGAATAATTAGGATAATCTTGTTGAATATAATTATATCTTTTATGAGTTCCAGCAACACTGATATAAATAGAAATAATAGCAATCAATCCTGCTATCAGTCCTAAGATTAAATATTGTTTTTCTTGATCATTAACCCACCCAAAAATCAATTCAGCTAAGATTAAAGATAAAATACTACCACCAATACTAAAAGCAGAGCGAAAACTAATTAAATTAGTTCGATCATGATAATCTTGGGTCAATTCAGCCGATAAAGCACTATAAGGTAGTAAAACTGCAGTAAAAGCAGTATAGAAAACTAACGCGATAATCGTATAATAAATAATCTGAAAAGGTTGATGATTAGAAGGGGAAATTGTCCACAGTAAAACGCAACTCAACCCCAAAGGAATTGACCCTAAAATCATCCAAGGATAACGACGGCCAAAGCGAGAACGAGTGCGATCGCTTAACCAACCAATCAAAGGATCATTAATCGCATCCCAAATTTTACCAATCATGACAATGATACCAGCCAAACCAGGTTTTAAGCCAGCAATATCCGTCAAGAAAAAGAGAAAAAAGAAAACTAAAATATTACTCGGTAATGATCCACTTAACTCCCCAATACCATAAGCTAACTTTGTCGAAAAATTAAGTTTTGTTTGCGGGTGAAATTCTTGAGGAGATGACATTTGAAATCTTGTAATAATATTCCTTAATATTAACAAAATTCCAATCACCATCTTTCACTGAAATTGGACATTAACTTAATTAGGTTAAGATTAAGTCAAACTTTCAAAATAATCGCGGATTTGATTGCGTCGTCGAGGTTGACGTAACTTTTGCAAAGCTTTCGCCTCGATTTGACGAACCCGTTCCCGTGATAAGTCTAAGGTTCGGCCAATATCTGCTAGGGAATAAGAAATTCCATCTTCAAACCCATACCTTAGTTTGATTACTTCCTGTTCTCGTTCGGTAAGGTCTTCTAATAAAACCCCAATATCTCGACGTAACGATTCAATCACTAAATTTTCTTCAGGGGAAATATCTTCCGATTCCAATAAATCCACTAATTCGGTATCTTTTTCTTTACCAACTTTAATTTCTAAAGAGACAGAACGGGGAATTTTCATCAACACTTCCCGAACTTGTGTTGCACTCATATCTAGTTCTTGGCCAATCTCTTCTAATGTAGCATTGCGACCTTTGCTTTGAGAAATTTTTCGTTGAACTTGTTTAATTTTATTCAGTTTTTCGGTTACATGAACGGGAAGACGAATAATGCGACTTTGGGTAGCGATCGCTCTAGTAATTCCTTGGCGAATCCACCAGTAAGCATAAGTAGAAAAACGATATCCTTTAATGGGATCAAATTTTTCAACCGCTTTTTCTAATCCTAGGGTTCCTTCTTGAATTAAATCTAATAATTCTAACCCTCGATGTTGATATTTTTTGGCCACAGATACCACCAGACGTAAGTTGGCTTTAATCATTTCGTCTTTGGACCGGATTCCTACTTTTTGGATCTCGTCTAATTCCTTGATCTCAATATTTGCTAAAGCAGCCCATTTTTCTTTGCCTTGGGCTAAAATATCTTTTAATTCAAATACCGAAACTTCACTGGATTTTGCCCATTTTTCCCAGGAGGGACGATGACCTAAATAGGCCATTAACTGATCATGAATACGATGAACATGAACAAATTGGGTCATGATCGCATCGTCTGTTTCTGCTGCTTGGTTTCTGATCTCTAGCAATTCAACATAACGTTGAACCTGTCTCGATTTAGTGACTTCTTCCTCTTTTTTCAGTAAAGGAACGCGACCAATATCTTGAAGATATAAGCGGACTAAATCAGTGGTAACTCGATGAGTTGATGTATCGGTTTCGGTGAATTCTATGCTTTGTAATTGTAATTCAAACAAACCATCTCCTAACTCAGAAGCGATCTCATTACCTTCTTTTTCTGACTCTGTAACAGGCTGAACTGGAGGAGAATCATGGTTATCAATAGGGTGATAGGAAGATGTTGCTAGCATAGGAATTTCTTAGTAATGATGACGAGATCAAATGAAGACTTTTAACTTCCTCTGATTGCTCTTAGAATTCCCCAAATCAATGAAAAAAACATAAGGTCTTAATATTTGTTCAAGATTAATCCGTTAACATTCCATAGTTCTACGGTTATCAAGGCTTTTTTTCTTAAAAAATCCCTGTGATTATAGAGTTTAAACCAATTAGATATGATGTCAACGTCAAAATTACGGAAATACTCAAAAAAAGATAACCTAATTTGCCAGAAAATACCATAGACCTGAGTTCGGTGCTGGGCCTTAGGAGTTCGGAATTAGCTAATTTTCCCCCTTAAAGTTTCTGAGGGCAATTCTCCGAAGAACTTTTGATAGTCGTTTGCTAGTTGTCCTCGATGAAAAAATCCAAATTTATAAGCAATTTCAGTCAGGTTTATTTTATCATCTTGTCGCTGAAGTTCTTTATACAAAGCATTCAAACGCAACCGCTTAAAATAGTTCTTAGGGGAGATTCCATAAAAATCCTTGAAAATATATTCTAAGGTGCGTTGACTCACTCTTAGTTCTTTACAAATCGTTTGTGTGGTAATGTCTATAGTGAGATTACTTAAAAACAAGTCTTCTGCTTTTTTTAAAATAGAAGCTCGTTTAAGATATACTTTTTTAACTTGAATATCTCTTACTTCTGCTAAAGTCGTTAGTAAAGTTAGAGCAATTTCTTCTTCTAGTTGCTGTTTAATATATTTCGTCGCTAATATTTTTTTTTCAGTTTGAGAAGATGAAGTAGTAAGATTAAATAGCAATTGATAAATTTGATTACATAATTCGCGAATATATTTAACTTTATCTGTATAAGATGTAGTAACAATGGGGTGGATTTTTTTATGCTCAAGTTGTTCTTTTAGTTCAAATAACCCTAAAATTTTACAACAATCAGTCATAAATTGATTCTCAAAAAAAATAACATAACTACTATGAAATTTCTGTTGAAACCCAGATATTTCCTGATTAGGATAAAAAACTAAGATAGAATCTTTCCCAACCTTATAAGTATGTTGAAGTAAATTCCCTTGATGAAATGCAGAAATACCAAAAGCAACACGATCAAGACAAGCACCCTTATATAAAGTTAATGAACTATGCTGTTGAAAAAGTATCTTTATATTCTTAGTAGTAATATGAGAAATGTAACTTTCAAATTTTCCAGGACTTAAAGGAAGTGTTTCACCAGAAAAAGGTTGTAAATTAAGAGAATATTCATCAAAATCAAGAAAATAATTATGTCTAAAACAAAGATTATAATTCTCTAATATAAGATTATTTTTTTGATCAAAACCAAACATTTTAGAGCAATAACTAATCCTTAATTTGGCTTTAATAGTATAGCAAACAATGGACTTTCCATAGCATTAGGACAAGAATTAAGTAAACGCACAAAATTAATTACATAAAAACTGTAGGGTGGGAAATGCACACAATAAGCTCTGGATAAGAGTTTTAGCTTTTTACTGGGTATTGCCCACCGTGCAATTAATTTTGTTTAAGCACTTATCGCTGCGGATGTAATTCTTGTGGTAATAATACGAAAAGTCCTATTGATGTTTAAATTACCCCCCTAATTGACTTTCTCACACGTCGGAACTGCCCAGGTCTTCATTTCATCAGTGTCTGGGTAGTAAATACGCATAATAACGTCCAAGTCTTGAGGTATTTCCCCTGATGGCAACCAGTTATCGTCTGGTACACCCTCTGGTTTCTTGACATCTCCTTTGGTTGAAACACAAAGGATTCTAAGCGGATGTTGTGAAGGTGGTTAAAAACGCACCTTCACAACGCTTACGATATAATTTATTTAAGTTTTTATATAAATCATACCGTTTTGGGAGTGTCAAAGCTCCCCTACAGACCTTGGTTAAATCAAGATTTAACTGTGTCTTTACTTTTTTTAAAATGTTAGCAGACCCATGAGTGTCAGCATTCACTGTTTGTCCATTTTTTATTTGATACAAACCTCGTTTAATTCGTTTCCCACTAAATTTTACGCTTGCGGGTTTTTCACCGAACTTTGGCAATAAATCATTGTCAAGAAATGAACTACGGGAAGTGTAACTTTCCTCAGTCTCAGTAAAAACGATTCCGTAATAAGAACATAATTCTTTAATCCTTGTCTTTAATCTAGCTGTGGGGATTTGCACAAAATTTTGGTTGTTCTTTTTGCCAATATTAATACCATCTTTCTGTCCAGTATTCCAACCAAAAACAATGTTGCCTATTCGATGATTTAAACAATAGTTGATGACCAATCTAGCTGCTTTGTTAATAGCATCCCTAATTTGATTGTTGCGTTTATCTGTAATTCTCGATAACCTTTCATCCCAATATTTAGCAAGGAAGCTCGGCGAGGTTTCCTCGCCAAGAGCAGGTCTTGCTTTAGCTGGTTTATCTCTTTTCAGTTTAGCTACTTGACGATTGTAGCCTTGATTAATAGATTTTATTTTTCGTCCATCGACAATAAAACTTTGACCTTGATTAGATAAGCAAGTTAACCAATTTGTTACTCCGTGGTCAATCCCTAAAGCTAATGAATAATCTAGGTTTATTAACTGAATTGGGTTGGTTTGATAAACATATTCAGCATAAAATTGTTGATTCTGAGGGACAATTCTTATCTCAGCAATCTGGGATATCTTGATATTTGCACAGCCTTGAATACGAATTTTGTTTAAATCTAAATCTGATTTTACATCTCGGTTTAACTCTCGACTTATGGGTAAGATACATTCCCCTGTTTCTAAATCAAAAGAAACAGCTTGTGATGGATAAGTGATAGCAGATAACCCTCCTTTTTTTCGATAATTAGGAAGTTTGGGTCTATCAACTTCTCCTTTCCAAAAACCTTTTAACAATTCATTATAGCTTTGTAAAGATTCTGCCACTGATTTTAAAGTTTGTTGAGCGCATTGTCCTCCTAATACTTTATAGAAATAGTCTTCTTTCATTAATTTACATAACTCTGGATAACTCACTTTAACTAAACGATCTTGACGAAAAGTTCGATAGAATCCATCTTTGTCAAAATAAGTACGAATCGGACAAGATTCAAAGTGTCTTTGTCTGATTAAGTATAGGGTTGAGTTGATGAGGTTATTGGAATGCTCACAAAGATAAGTTAAATGAGCTTTGATAGCATCATCGAGGTGTAATTTTATCCTTATTGTTCCATACATTTGACAAGCCTCCTTGTTGTTAAGTATATTATTTTTGAATTAGTTTCTGAACATGGATGGAAATTAATTGCATTAGAAATTATGCCTGACCATGTTCATTTGTTAATAAATGCCCCAACTCATGAGGCTCCTTCTCAGATAGCTAAATCGATCAAAGGAAGGGCAGCAAGAATTCTGAGAAAAGAATTCCCCGAACTTTTAAAATTACCTTGTCTTTGGAGTCCTAGTTATTTTGTGGCGACCACTGGACAAGTTAGTACAGAGATTATCAAGAAGTATATTGAGAATCAGAAAGGGAAATAGAATACGACAGGTTAAAACCTGTCGAGTCGGGTTTCATCCCCCCTTTGTAAAAGGGAGGCTCTCACCCTCCCGTCTTTTCTGGGTAGGGGAAATGTGTACCTCAATGCTGCCGTCATCATCCACCTACTAAAAACCTGTTAATATCTAACAATGTGTTGTCAGACTAACAGTTTTGGGGCTTCGGTGACTCCCCGTGGATGTTACTGTTTGAAAAAACTACTGGTTTTGAAGCAGATTTGACTTTCCTTTCCTGT
>JASJDN010000004.1 GCA_030065205.1 Crocosphaera sp. | reverse complement strand
TTGAAATTATGTCTTGCAACCCCGAACGTCAGTTCATATGTTTTCCCACTAATCCCTAGCGGGGTTCCAAGCCATAATTTTTTATGGGACAAGAGATGTGCGGAATGTGGGATTTAAATTTAACTTCGATTTCAACACTGGTAGTTTAAGTTTTAATGGTCAACAATTCGCCACTTTACTCAACATAAATAACCCCTCTGACTTTATCACTAGCTTAGATATTATTCTGACTTAATTATGAATTTATCGGAAGAGTGAACAGGTATCTGTCCATTCTTCCCCAAAAACTTTCTATTTTGATTCAGTCTAGAATTGAAAAAATTTTTTTCCAAGATGGTAATTTCGATCACAGCTTTGGGAACAATGAAGAGGTAAGCAGCCTATGATTACTGCCTTATGTCCTCTTTGTCTTCTTCCAATTTAACGTCTACGAAACGCAGTCGGGCGGTTGCCCTGCGTAATTACTTTTCACCCTTCGGCAATAAACTGATCGAGGCCGGATACGTCGGGCCCGATCAAATGAAACAGGCCCTTGTGGAAACTCGCAACACCGGTCGTCCTTTAACAGAAGTGTTACAGGTGATGACTGGGGAACCTTTATCTCCCGATTTATTACGACAATATAAAAAACACCATTTATTTGAACTAAAAATCCTTTATGGTGTCGACTCCATCGATCCCGAAGTTTCTCCTGTCGCGGATCGTGAGATGGCCGAATTAATCAATGCCTTAATTCCTTTTGATATTTGCCGTCGCCATAAAATTTTACCCTTATCTCAATACGACGGGGAACCTCCTTCTATTTTGGTGGCTATGGTTGACCCGGATAACCTAGCAGCCCAAGATGACTTAAACCGCATTCTCAGGGCGAGAAATCTAGAGTTACGGCGCATGGTCATTACCCAAGAAGATTATGATCGTTTATTAGAACAGTATCATGAACTTCAAGGGGAAATTGACGAAGAAAATGAACGTCTCTCCAAAGAAGAAGCCCTCAAAAAAATGGCCGATCTGACGGACATTGTGGGTAACTTAGATGCTGCCATGTCCGAGGAAGATGACGACAGTCATGATGCTCTAGATTCCAATGATGCTGGCCAAGCACCGGTCATTAATTTAGTCAATAAAATCCTCGCCAAAGCACTTCAGGAAGGCACGTCCGATATTCACGTTGAACCCCAAGAAGAAACCTTAAGAATTCGTTTCCGTAAAGATGGGGTACTACAACAAGCGTTTGATCCCCTACCCCGAAAAGTGACTCCGGCGGTGGTAGCGCGGTTTAAAATTATGGCGGATCTCGATATTGCCGAACGTCGTCTTCCTCAAGATGGTAAAATTCGACGCATTTATCAAGGTCGAAAAGTGGATTTTCGGGTTAATACCTTACCCAGTCGCTACGGTGAAAAAGTTTGTTTACGGATCTTAGATAACTCTGCCACTCAGTTAGGGTTAGATAAACTCATTACCAACCAAGAAACCCTACAAATCGTCCGAGATTTGGCCAGTCGTCCCTTTGGTTTATTGCTAGTAACAGGACCAACCGGTTCGGGTAAATCCACCAGTTTATATTCAGTCTTAGCCGAAAGAAATAACCCTGGGGTGAATATTAGTACCGCCGAAGATCCCATCGAATACTCGTTACCCGGTATTACCCAGGTGCAGGTGATTCGAGAAAAAGGCATGAACTTTGCCTCTATTTTACGGGCATTTATGCGACAAGATCCCGACGTGATCCTGGTGGGGGAAACCAGGGACGTAGAAACGGCAAAAACCGCCATTGAAGCAGCGTTAACCGGACACTTAGTATTAACCACCTTACACACCAATGACGCGCCAGGGGCCGTTGCCCGTCTCGATGAAATGGGGGTAGAACCCTTTATGATTTCTGGGGCGTTATTAGGGGTATTAGCACAACGATTAATGCGTCGGGTGTGTAGCGAATGTCGAGTGCCTTACCACCCCACCAAAGCAGAATTAGCCCGTTTTGGTCTATCCGCCTCCAACGATGAAGAAATGACCATTTATAAGGCCAATAAATTAACAGCCGATGAAATTGCCGAAGCCAAACAAAAGGGAACCCTTTGTCAAAAATGTGGCGGGAGTGGTTACAAGGGACGGGTGGGGGTGTATGAAGTGATGCGGAATACGGAACGCATTCAAAGCCTGATCAACGAAGGGGCCACCACCGATCGCATCAAAGAAGCAGCCGTCGAAGAAGGGATGATTACCATCCTCGCTTACAGTTTACAACTGGTTCAAGAAGGTCATACCACCCTAGAAGAAGTGGAACGGGTGACGTTTACGGATACGGGGCTGGAAGCGGAATTGAAAGCCAAGCGTAAAAGTTCCCTGGAGTGTAAAACCTGTTCTGCGGGCCTTGAACCGGAGTGGGTTGACTGTCCCTACTGTATGACTCCCAGATTTACCTAATTACTAACCTCATTCAATTTTAAGGAGAAAATCCAATGGATATGATGATTGAAGACTTGATGGAACAACTTGTGGAAATGGGGGGTTCCGATATGCACATTCAAGCCGGTGCGCCCATTTATTTTCGCATTAGTGGTAAACTTGCCCCTATTGATGAAGAACCGTTGTCGCCCCAAGAAAGTCAAAAATTGATTTTCAGTATGCTCAATAATTCTCAACGAAAAGAGTTAGAACAAAACTGGGAATTGGACTGTTCTTATGGGGTAAAAGGGTTGGCACGATTTCGGGTCAATGTGTATAAAGAACGGGGGTGTTACGCGGCTTGTTTACGGGCGTTATCCTCGAAAATTCCTAATTTTGAACAGTTAGGATTACCGAATATTGTACGGGAAATGGCTGAACGGCCACGGGGAATGGTGTTAGTGACGGGTCAAACTGGATCGGGCAAAACGACAACGTTAGCAGCGATTTTAGACCTGATTAATCGCACTCGCCAAGAACATATTTTAACCGTTGAAGACCCCATCGAGTATGTTTTTCCTAATATTAAAAGTCTCTTTCATCAACGACAAAAAGGGGAAGATACCAAGTCTTTTGCTAATGCTTTAAAAGCCTCTTTACGGGAAGATCCTGACATCATTCTGGTGGGGGAAATGCGGGACTTAGAAACCATTAGTTTAGCCATCACCGCAGCAGAAACAGGACACTTAGTTTTTGGTACGTTACACACTAATTCAGCCGCCGGTACGATTGACCGTATTGTGGACGTATTTCCCGCTAATCAACAAGCTCAAATTCGGGCGATGTTGTCGAACTCATTGATTGCTGTTTTTAGTCAATCTTTAGTTAAGAAAAAGAATCCCAAACCGGGTGAGTTTGGTCGGGCAATGGCGCAAGAAATTATGATTGTAACCCCTGCTATTGCTAACCTGATGCGAGAAGGAAAAGCGGGTCAAGTTTATTCCGCGATTCAAACAGGAATGAAATTGGGAATGCAAACGATGGAACAAGCATTGGCTAACTTAGTCGTGAGTGGTTCAGTTGCCTTTGAAGAAGCCATTTCTAAAAGTGGTAAACCCGATGAATTACAACGTTTAGTGGGGGGTGCTACTATGGCGATGAAGTCTAAATCTCGTCGTTAAAATCCTATCGTTAATTGCCGTTTATTTTGTATCCAAGAAAATGCCTACTTACGTCGCTCAAGTCAAAGACTTAAAAGGAAAAATTTCTAAGCAAAAAGTAGAAGCAACTTCCCCTGAACAAGCCAGGGCAATGCTTCGACAGCAATATCCTGCTATTGGAAAAATCAGTGAAGCGGGAATGCAGTTTGATTTCTCAGGTATCAGCGGGGCTTTAAATAACGTTACTGTTAAAGATAAAGCTGTCTTCTCTCGTCAATTTTCTGTAATGATTAATGCAGGGGTTGCTATTGTTCGTTGTTTGGGAGTTTTATCCGATCAAGCTGGTAACCCTAAAATGAAAAAAGCGTTACTTGCTATTAGTGCAGAAGTACAGCAAGGGATTAGTTTGTCGGAAGCTTTAGAAAAGCATCCTGACTGTTTTGATCAACTGTATGTCAGTATGGTAGAAGCAGGAGAAACAGGGGGGGTACTCGATGAAGTGTTAAACCGTTTGGCGAAACTTCTAGAAGATATGGCTCGACTACAAAACCAAATTAAATCTGCTATGGCTTATCCGGTTACAGTTGGTATGTTAGCGGTCATTGTTTTCTTTGCTATGACTATCTTTTTAATTCCAGTTTTTGCGGGAATTTTTGAAGATTTAGGAGCAGAATTGCCAGCGTTAACCCAATTTATGCTTTACTTAAGTGGCATTATGAGAAGTTGGAAAATTCTGATTCCAATTGTGGGATCGATTGCTTTTGTTATCGGTATTAAACAATACTATAAAACCCCTGTAGGTCGTCTGCAAATTGATAAATTTCTCTTAAAAATGCCTTTGTTTGGTGACTTAAATGAAAAGTCTGCAGTTGCCCGTTTTTGCCGAGTTTTTGGGACGTTAATGCGTTCTGGTGTTCCTATTTTAACCTCCTTAGAAATTGTTTGTAACACGGTTGGAAATAAGGTTATTGCTAATGCAGTGGCTGGGGCCCAAGCGGAAATTCAACAAGGGGGTATGATGAGTTTAGCCCTACAAAATGCTAACGTTTTTCCTCAGTTAGCTATTCAAATGATTTGTATTGGGGAAGAAACAGGGGAACTGGATGCCATGATGATGAAAGTGGCTGATTTTTATGAAGATGAAGTCGAACAAGCGGTCAAAGCATTAACCAGTGTTATTGAACCGTTAATGATGGTGGGTATTGCTGGTATGGTAGGGGTTATTCTTCTATCGATGTATTTACCTATGTTCAAAATTTTCGATCAACTGGTATAAAAAATTGGTCAAGATTTCAAATTTATAGAGACGTTTTCCTAAACGTCTCTATAATAGTTTTATAGCAGTTTTCATATCAATAGACTAACGATGAACATAAAAATTCCCCCCCACACTCCCCACCCCTCCCACACTCCCCACACTCAACTTGACTAGAATATTGATACACCCAATTGAAAACTGCTATTAGGGCTTATTTTATTATTAAAGGTGTTATGTCGATTAAACCATCTCATTACGAACAACTTTTATGTGAATATAGCGATCGCTTGGGGGCTATTTCTCTCTTAAAACAGCATCGTTCTTATCTGGAAATGATCCCTAGTTTACGTCGTCCTGAAGAAAGTTTAATTACCATTCCTTTACCGGTTGTTAAAGTTCGTCAACGGAAAGCATTAAGTGAAAGTAATTTAATGTCTCCGAGTATCCAAGAAGCGATTCAGTTACCTTGTGATTTAGCGATTATTATGTGTGACCCAGAATGGAAAATTAAATTAGGGTCTGAAATTCTTATTTTTATTCATCGTCCTGATGAAGATTTTTCCCATTTATTAAGTCGTTGGCGACAAACTCAAATTCATTTAGATAAAGATTATGAATGGTTAATGCCTGAAACAGAAGCCCATATGTTAAGTGAAGGAGGGGAGAAAGTTCATCCTTTATTTGTGGTATTTGAACATACCTTAGACAGAATTAAAAAAGGATTAAATGGGGCTTGTTTACCTTATATTGTTCGACAGGCTATCCCCGAAGAAACTGAGGAGATTTTAGAACCTATGTCTGAATAATAATAGGGTTCTGTAACGAATTACATAAAACTTCTCTTAAAAGAACTGGGCAAAAAATTGGAAATTGTTAATCACAGCGAGGATAAACAGGATGAACTGATGGAAGACTTAATCGCAATTATCACCTCGTTTTGTTCTCGAATTTACGGATTAAGAAGGTCGAAAAGAAAAACTGAAAAAATCATAGCAGAGTTAAAATCAAATGGATCAAAATGAAATTAGTTGAAAGACATATTATAAAGTGCTAATCCCTCTCTCCATCGCCCCATCTCTCCATCTCCCCGTCACCCCGTCACCCCGTCACCCCATCTCCCCATCTCCCCATCTCCCCGTCTCCCCGTCACCCCGTCACCCCGTCACCCCGTCACCCCGTCACCCCGTCACCCCATCTCCCCGTCTCCCCCTCAGTCTCAATGACCAAATTAAATAATGAACAGCTTAGGTGACGACGGTGATGGTGTAAACTTCAAGATTTAAGGTTAAATAATAGAAAATATATCAAGAAAATCTATGTCGTCACCGTCTAAGCGAATATTATTTATCAGCAATGGCCATGGAGAAGATAACCACTCATCCTACGTCATAGAAACCCTATTGCAACTATATCCTAATCTAGAAGTGGCGGCTATGCCCATTGTAGGGGAAGGAAACGCCTATCGTCGCTTAGATGTTCCGATTATTGGCCCTACCCAAAATATGCCCTCTGGAGGCTTTTCTTATATTAACCGTTTGCGTCTGTTGACAGACCTAAAAGCGGGGTTAGTGGGGTTAACCTGGCGACAGTTACAAGCGGTTTGGCAATACGCCCCCAGTTGCGATTTAATTATGGCAACCGGTGATACTGTATCTCAAGGGTTTGCTTATTCGACGGGTTATCCCTATGTTTCCTTTATTTCCTGTTTATCTGCGTTATATGAAGGAACGTTAAAGGTTGGTCCGTTTATTGGCACTTTTTTGCGATCGCCTCGTTGTTTAGCGGTGTTTACGAGAGATCCCTACACTGCTAAAGATTTAAAAAAACAAGGCATCGGCAAAGCCCAGTTTGGGGGTATTCCTTCCCTAGATAAATTATACCCCACAGGCAAAGATTTGCACCTAAAATCAGATGTTCCTATGGTGGCTTTATTGCCCGGATCACGACTTCCTGAAGCAGTTCGTAATTTTAAATTACAACTCAATCTTATCTTAGAACTTATTAAAGTAATGCCCCCCGAAAAAATACAATTTCGGGCTGCCTTAGTTCCCAAATTAATGCAAGAATTAACAACAATAGCCCATAGTGAAAGCTGGCAATATGAAGATAATAAATTAAGCTATCAAACCGATCAAGGAATCGTAGAAGTTTTCTGTTATTCTGATGCCTTTAATGACATTTTACACAACTGTACGTTAATGTTAGGAATGGCAGGGTTAGCGGTGGATCAAGGCATTGCTTTAGGCAAACCTGTAATTCAAGTACCAGGAGAAGGCCCCCAGTTTACCTATGAGTTTGCAGAAGCCCAAACCCGTCTGATTGGCAGTTGCGCCCAAACTATCGGTAAAGGACCTGCTACCAACGAAACCCTCAAAGAAGCAGCGAAATGTGTGGCTAAAACTGTTACGAATCAAGCTTATTTAGAAGCCTGTGAAGTGGAAGGAAAAGCTCGTTTTGGTCCTCCTGGGGCTTCTGAAAGAATTGCCCGTTTTATATTAGCTAATTTGGGGGTTAATGAAGCATAATTATAGTTAAAATGATTAGTCTCGTTTCTAAGATTCAAGTTATCCTTAAGATAGGAGACACATTTAATAGGAGTTAAACCCATGAGTCAAACACCCATTACCGTTACTTACTCGTTAGAAGAAATCTTAAAAGAGATCAATAGTAAGTTAGATAAAATAGATGAGAAATTTGAGACTAAGTTTGAAAAAGTTGAAACCAAATTGGATAAAATTGATGAACGTCTCACTAAACTTGAAATTGGATAAGCTGAAATCAAAACAGAAATAAAAGGAATTAATAAAAGATTAGATTCACAAGAATTTATTAATCGTTCTATTGCTATTGGAGTTATTGTTGCTTTAGTGACTGGTGTGGTTAAATTGTTTTTCCCAAATTTCCCTAATCTACCTCATTAATTATCTGATTTTTATCATCTCGAAAAAATAAATTTTGTGTTATAATAGCCTTTTGCTTTTGTTGAATTCGTAATCCTAATGAAAAAACGATCAAATTGGTGGAGATTATTACCTTATTTATTAACAGAATGGCCGTCATTATTAAAAGGATTTTTATGTATTTTAGGCTTTGTTTTAATTACCTTAGCGTTACCTTATTTAGCGGGACAAGTTTCTTTATATATTGGACAAGGTAATCTTCAGCAAGTAGCCTATTGGTTGGGTTTAGGAACTTTAGCCTTTTTAATTAGAGGTATTTTTCAATACGGGCAAAATATCTTTATGATTGATGCTTCTTTAGAAATGGTGTTAAATGTTCGTAAGAAAGTTTATGCCCATTTACATAAGTTAGGACTCGATTATTTTGAAACAGCAAAAACAGGTGATTTAACTTATCGTCTCACAGAAGATATTGACAAGGTAGGGGAAATTGTTGATAAACTATCCCATCAATTTGTTTCTAATGTACTGCAATTAATTGTTATCCCTGCCTATATGTTTTATCTGAACTGGCAGCTAACCATTGCTAGTTTAATTTTAGCCCCTTTAATGGCTACTTTAGTCGGTATGTTTGGCGAAAAGTTATTAATACTTTCTCGTCGCAGTCAAAATCAAATTTCTAATCTTTCTTCCTTATTAACGGAAATTTTTAGTGGTATTCGAGTGGTTAAAGCTTTTGCAGCACAAGATTATGAAGTAGAACGATTTGCCCAAGAAGCTAAACAAAATCGTCAAGCAAGGTATAGAGCAGAAAAACTCAAAGCCACCCAATATCCTGTGGTGGGATTTTTAGAAGCTGTGAGTATTATGTCCCTCTTTTTTATTGGAGGATGGCAAATTTCTCAAGGTAATTTAAAATCAGAAGAATTTGTTAGTTATTTAGCGGCTGTTGCCATATTATTACATCCCATCGATTTAATGACCAGTAATTATAATGAATTTAAACAAGCAGAAGCATCGGTAGATCGTATTTTTGAATTAATGGATGAAGAACCCACCGTCATCGAAAAATACAATAGTTTAACCTTGCCAGAAGTGACAGGAAAAGTCGAATATTGTGACGTTAGTTTTGCTTACAAATCAGATAAACCTGTCCTTAGAAAACTCAGTTTATTAGCACAACCAGGACAAATTATCGCCTTAGTGGGGTCATCTGGTGCAGGAAAAACCACCTTAGTTAATTTACTACCTCGTTTCTATGATCCCCAAGATGGACAAATTTTAATCGATGGCATTAATATTAAAGAGGTTAGTTTAAAAAGTTTACGCCGACAAATTGGAATTGTTCCCCAAGAAACAACTTTATTTTCAGGAACTATCGCTCAAAATATTGCTTATGGCCAAGAAGAATTAGACTATGAAGCAATCGAAAATGCTGCAAAAATTGCCAATGCACACTCATTTATTAGTCAATTTTCTCAAGGATATCAAACTTGGGTAGGAGAAAGAGGAGTTAACCTTTCCGGGGGACAAAAACAAAGAATTGCGATCGCCAGAGCCGTCTTATTAAATCCCCGTATTATGATATTAGATGAAGCCACATCGGCCCTTGATTCCGAGTCAGAAGCGTTGGTACAAGAAGCATTGGAAAGAGTAATGGAAAATCGTACCGTTTTCGTCATTGCTCACCGTTTAAGTACCGTCCGTCGTGCTGATTGTATTTTAGTCTTAGAAAAGGGTCAAGTGGTAGAGTCCGGAACCCATGATGAATTATTGGCTAAAGAAGGCCGTTATGCTAAGTTTTATAAGCAACAATACGCTAAAGGTTCAGAAGAATTTTAATTAGCTTGATTTAATGATCTGGAGAATTTTTGAAGTTAAACGCTTCAATAAAACTTTACATATCCAATTAAACTAACTCTATTTCAGCCTTATGTTAATTTTTTTTTCTAATTATGATCTATTGTAAACAAGATTTGAATCTTTAATAAGATATCAGAAAATTTAGCAAAATACTGTTACCGACAAAATAAATAAGGTTATAAGAAAAGTAGTTGCCAGAATTTAGAAAAAAATTCCCTAAATTTTAGCCAAGATTTCCTTAATTATTGTTGTACTTTCTAATGAGAGATATTGTTGTAACTTGTGGTATTGCTATAGGGACATTACCCTTATTCATATTAGTGAAACCAGTTAACGGTGTTACCTTAGACTTACTTCCCCAAACCCAAAACGTCACCCTGGGAGAGTCAGTTATTATTGATGTCCAAATTTCAGAATTAGGTAACGGTATTGCTCCATCTGTAGGGGGATTTCAGTTACAATTGGATTATGATCCTGGGGTATTAACTTTTGATGATATAACCTTTAGTGGGTTAATTGATTTATCCAATTTAGGAACTCAAAGTTTTGATTCATCAACCCCTGGAATGTTTTTCTTTGGGGATGCTTCCTTAGATTCTCCTGCAGAGTTAAATTCAGCACAACCCGATACTTTTAGTTTAGCAAATATTGAATTTATTGGCAGTGGAATTGGGACAAATAGTCCACTAAACTTAAGTATTATTGAGATCGTGGATGAAAATTTTATTGAGTTTGATCCAGTTACACAAAATGATGCTACAGTGACAGTTAATCCGGCTACAACTCAAGTTCCAGAATCTAGCTTAGGACTAACGGTTTGGGGACTGTTATTAGGATTGTCTTGGATGATTACTAAAAAAAAGCAATCCCTTTGAATTAAGTTTTTTCATAGTAACTAACCATTTTTTCTAGAATTAGGTCATTTATTCTTGTCTATTAAAGACCTTTCTAGATAGTTCAAGCTCTGTTGTTTCCTACCTTTTAAATTTTATTCTTTTATCTTAGAAATTGATTCATAGATTTCTAAATTAATTATTGTTGGAGTCATCAATTATGGAATTTTCTGATACCAATCCAAATATCTCAGAAGAAGCAAACATATTAATCCCTGAAACAACAGATAATCCTTTAGAATTATCACAAACTTCTTCACAACAATTAAACAGTTTTGAAAATCAACAAGTAGAAGAAACAGCAGAATTATTAGCTGATTCTATAGCAGAAATGTCTATACCTGTAGTAGAAGAAATTACTGTTATGGGAGATATGACAGGAGACGGAGGGTTGGATTTTGATGACGTTCGAGAATTATTACGGAGTTATCGTTCAGGAATGATAGACCCCGATGATCCCAGAGATATTAATGGAGATGGTCGACTTTCTTTATTAGATATAAGAGAATTAGGTTTAGTTGTTAGAAATAATACCGATAAAACTGCGCCTAATTTTTTAGTAGGTTTAGTGAATGATACAGGAAGCTTAAATAATGATCAATTAACATCAGATCCGAGTATTTCAGGAACATTAAGTGATGAGAGTCTAATTACTCGATTTACAGCAGGATTTAATGATACTTCTGTGGATAACTATGTCAATATTCTGGGAGTATTGAATGAAGATGGAACATTTTCTCTTGACGAAACCCAACTACAAGAAATTAATAATAATAATCCTTTAGAGGATGGAGAACACACCTTACATTTCTTCACTAAAGATCAATGGAATAATATTACAACCTTTGATATTAATTTTGTTTTAGATAGTAATGCACCCAATATAGGGGTTTCTTTATTAAATGATCTAGGAATTAGTGACACAGATAATATTTCCTCTGACCCTACTTTAACAGGAAATATTACTGATTTTAGTGATATAGAAACCTTAGAAATAAGGAACACGTTAGAACCCATTGTGGGTCTTACTATTGCAAGAGATATTACTAATTTAATTGACGCTGATGGTAACTTTATAGTTAATACAGATATTTTATCCCAAATTATTCCTTTATCTCCTTTATTCAGTGACTCTGTCTATTTAGTAGGAACAGATAGGGTAGGAAATGTCAGTAGTCCCCTTGAATTTAGTTTTACAGTAGACAGTCAAAAACCTCTTTTAAGCATCGTTTTAGGGGTTCCAAATAATTTATTACTAGGAAATGTTCAAGATAATCCACTTGGAGATACAGGAGTCGCTACTTTAACTATTCAAATTGATGAAGGAGAAATTACTGATATTCCTTTTTCAGAAGGTGAACAATTTACCGTCAGTTTAAATGATTTTAATTTAACATCAGGAGAACATCTCGTTACAATTACTGCAACTGATGTTGCTGGAAATAATATAATATCTAGTCAGAATATTATTGTTGATAATGCGTCAGCACAATTGACCATCGGATTAACGAATGATACGGGAAGAAGTGACAGCGATAATATTAGTAGTATTTTAGGAATCACAGGAACTTTAATTGATGATAATCCTATTACTACCTTTGAAGCAGGATTAAATAATGGTGGAACTTTAGACGTTTTAGATACCTTGCAACCCGATGGCACTTTTATCTTTGATGAAGCTAAATTATTAGAGATTGCAACAGCAAGTTTAGTGGGTTTAATACCAGGAGAATATACCCTGAATTTAACCTTTAATGATGGTGAAACTATACTTCGTTCAGAAGATTTTACCTTTACTTATGATCCCATTCCTACTTTTCCCACAGTAACCACAAATTTCAGTCAACCCATTACAGAAACTACTCTATTAACGGGAAGTATTGTTGAAGATTTATCAGGTTTAGACAGATTAACTTATCGTTTTGGTGAGGGAGAAGAAATCGATATTATTGTTGATGAATTTGGCAATTTTTCTCAACCTTTTGATTTAACAGGAGTACCCAATGGAATTTATGATATATTTATTGAGTCAGTGGATATTGCTGGAAATGGTTTAGGTCTATCACTAGACAATATAATAGTCGGTGATATCAATATTCCTAATTTAACTTTGAATTTAGTGGACGATACAGGTGTCAGTAATAATGATAGCATTACCCAAAATTTTTCTTTTATTGGTACAGTAACGGATGAAAGTGAGATTACAATTTTAGACGTAACTTTAACTAATTCTACTACTGGTTTTAGTAATACTATTTCTATTTTAAATGAAGTACAACCCGATGGAAGTTTTGCCATAGATGAAACCGTTTTACAGCAAATTAACCAAGGACAACCTTTAACTGATGGTAACTACAGGTTATTTGTTGAGGTAAGTGATGAGTTCGGAAATTCAGGAATTTTATTTAATCCTTTCTTAGTTTTAGATCGAGAAAATCCCAGTTTAACTATTAATACTCCTATGAATAATGGAAGTATTAATGAAGGCGATCGCATTATAGGAAATACGGACGGAACGGGTTCAGAAATTGCTAGTATTAGTTATCAATTTAATGACGGTGTAATCATTCCAATTACGGTTGATAATGACGGCAATTTTGATCAAGTATTAGACTTAACAGGGTTAGACATAGGAGAACAAATATTAACCCTAACGATTGTCGATGTTGCTGGTAATGAAACGGTTAATAATTTGACCCTAACTATTCCTGCTGGTGATAATACACCTCCCGATATTACTGCAATGTTAGTTGATGATACAGGAAGCAGTAATAATGATTTAATTACCAATAATCCTACTATTAGTGGAACCGTCAATGATGCAAGTGCAATCACTGAATTCAAAGCCAAATTTGGTATGGACCCTGAAGAGGAATTTATAGATATCTTCGAGCAATTACAACCCGATGGAAGCTTTAACCTTGATGCAACCAAACTACAAGAAATTAATGGTAATACTGAGTTAATTCAGGGACAACATACTTTACAATTAATCGCAACTGATGAACTGGGAAATACCTCAGATATCTTTGAATTTACCTTTACCTTAGATAGTCAAACACCCATCCCAACTCTTACCAGTAGTCTCAGTGATGGTACAACTTTAATTGATCTTAACTTCGGGGAAACGATCGTCAATGCTACTGATTTAAACAACTACACCTTAACCATTGTTGGTGGGATTCGTGACGGGGAAACTATCGGAATTGTTAACATAAATAGTCTAGGAAGTCAAGGGGTAAGATTAACGTTAAGTGAAGGATTAATCGCAGGAGAAAATTACAGCTTAGATATCAGTTCAAATATAGAAGATATTGCTGGCAATAACCTACCCGAAAATACAGCATTAAACCTTGCAGTTGCTCCACCAAGCATTACAGAAATCACTCCAACCGACGGGTCAGAAATGGTGTCATTAACCAGAGAAACCGTAGTCAGATTTAATGTAGAAATTGATCCCAATACGGTAACAGAAGAGTCCTTATATTTAATTGCTAATGGTCAAAGAATTGCCGGACGACGAGTGGTTTCCAGTACCAAGAAATTTGTCACTTTCTTCTATGATGAACCCTTACCCTCTTCGACAGAAATTCGTGTGGTAGTGGATGGAGATAAAATTACCACCATGAATGGTATTGCGATCGATGCTGATGGAGATGGTAACTTAGGGGGTATTGTCACCGCAGACTTTAGTACCTTACCCGTGACTCGCATTGAAGGAACCGATGTCTTTGGTTATGTGTTCGACTCGTTTAACACCGATGTAAATGGGGATAATATTCCGGTTGTTGGAGCAACCATTCGCCTAGATGCCTTACCCGATGTCTTTGCCGTTACCGATGAAACGGGATTTTTCCGTTTAGAAGACGTTCCTGCGCCCGAATTTTCCGTACATATTGACGGGGGAACCGCTATTAATGCGCCAGAGGGGACTGTTTATGCCACCGTCGGTAAGATATTCCATAGTGTACCCGGCCAAGAAACCCAGTTAATTATGGACGGGGAAACCTTTGATGTCTTTTTGCCTCCTATGGCCACAGCAGACATTCAACCCTTAGCAGCAGAAGCAGATACCGATGTCGGGTTTGGAGAAGTATCTATAGCGCAGTTACAGGCGTTATTCCCCGATATTGACCCCAGTTTATGGGATGAGGTAATTGTGACATTCCCTGCCGGTTCGGCACAGGATGAAGAGGGCAATGTAGCTACTCAAGCAGCTATTATACCCGTTGCCCCGGATCGCTTACCAGCACCGTTACCTGCAAGCGTTAACCCGCAATTAGTGATTTCTATTCAAGCAGGGGGAGATGGGGGTTTCTCCCAAACCGAAGGAGGAGCAACTAATTTCGATGTTCCTGCACCCATACAGTTTCCTAACTTAGAAGGGTTAGAACCCGGAGAAAAAACCTTAATTTGGTCCTTTGATCATGATGCAGGGGACTGGGTAGTGATTGGTACAGGAACCGTCAGTGATGATGGGAAGGTGATCACATCCGATGAAGGAGTAGGAATATTAGCCCCTGGTTGGCATTTTGTCGATTCAGGTTCAGAAACAGAAGGAGAAGGAGAAGATAGCGATTTAGCCGTCAGTATTCTCTTTAATAATGGCTTAGAAGCCTCTGAATTCGTTGATTTCTTAGTTGGAAACGGCCAACCTCCCATTTCTGTCACCATTACCACCGATCCTCCGAATGCGACTGTAGAATGGATTATTACCCCGGTCAATAACGAAAGCGGAACCGTCTCGAATAATCAAGGAACCAGTAAACAGTTTAGTTTTTCTCCTGATGTCACTGGAGTGAGGCCAACCGGTGGCTCAAGAACTGCCAACGATGCCATTGAATATCGCCTTGCCGTCACCGTTACCCATGACGGTGAAACCTTAACCCGTGAAGTCAATATTATGCAGGATACTCGTGCTATCCTTCGGCAAGAATATCTCGATTATGGATTAGAAATTCCTGCCCTCAATATTGTAGGAGAAGCACAAAGTACCACCAACTTCCAAGGGATCGAATTCAGTCGCAACAGTAATTATAGCCCCTTGGTTCTGAATAACGGAATGCAAGAAATTGCTCAAGGTATCAGAGATGGTTATGGTGCAGCCATTATTGTTAACAGTGCTTATCGGAATCCTCAACGAAATCGGGCTGTTGGAGGCGTATTGCGTAGTGTACATCAATCTGGAGGAGCCGTAGACTTACGTCCTTCAACCAATAGCGTTGAGAACAAGGTCAGTTTGTATCGGGCTGCTGTTAACCTTGATCCAGGTTTAGTTCTTCTCGAACAAGGACCGAGGCAACTCCTTCCTGGAAATTGGAATCCCCCCAATGCCGATCATACGTTTGTTAGTAATGGTATTTCCATTATGGTTGAAGATACTGCCGGCGATGGATTACCAGATACAGTTGCAGCCATTATGAATGCACCGCAAGCAGGGCTTTCGAGTAATACTCAACTTAGCTATGCTGGAGGTGGTACCATTAATCCCGCATTCCTCATCGTAGACGGCAATAATAATGGAATCATAGATGTTGGGGAAAGCCTAATCTTTACTCATCAGACCGATCGCGCGTTACGCAGTTACTTTAACGAGTCTAGTCATACCCATGCGGATAATCAACGCTTAGTACAAACAGCCAACGCCTTACCTAATCAACCGTTGAACGCATCTCCTGCTAATACATTTAATATCTCGACAGCTTCTGGTTTTGGCTCTGATTCCCCCTTGTACTATCATTTTGCCCTACCGAATAACCAGGAGATCCGAGGTCGTAGCAATGATGCTAATCAATTTAGTACCGTTCTTCCTGCCAACTCAGATTATACCCTCACCCTCTATGATGCAGCCTTGAATCATTCAGCTATTGTTCAAGGAAAATCTTCCCCCGGTGGACAACCGACAGAACTGGGAACCATTCGTTTAGATAGTTTTGGCGGTTTAGATACCGATGGAGATGGTATTCCTGATGTGGGAGAAAGAGCAATTGGAACAAGTCCAGAAAATACCGACACAGATAATGATGGCATCAGCGATGCAGCCGAATTAGAACAAGGACTTGATCCATTAGGGGGTCAAGGGTTCCCCACGGGAATTATCGCCTCGTTACCCTTATTCGGTGAAGCTAACGCCGTTGTGGTGGAAGGTTCAACGGAAAACGCCCGTGAACAACTCGCTTATGTTGCTACCGGTTCTCATGGGTTAGCTATCGTCGATGCCTCTCAATTCGATAATCCTATTATTCTCGGTCAATTAAACCTCAATGGTAACGCCACCGATGTGGCAGTAGATTCTAACTTAGGTATTGCTGCGGTTGCCACCAATAGCGGAGGACTGCAACTGGTAGATGTGTCTGATCCCATGTTGCCTACCCTCATCGAAACCGTCGATATTGATAACGTTAATAATGTAGAAATTGCTGACGGGGTGGCTTATGTAGCAGGAGAGAATACCTTACAGGCGATCGATCTCTTAACAGGAGACGAAATTAACAGCTTAACCCTTCCAGGTTCAGGAACTGTTACCGATATTGCCCGTGATGGCAGCTATTTATACGCTTTAACCAGTCCTAATAATATCTTTGTCTCCATCGATATCAGTTCCCCTGACACTTTAGCTATCATCGGACAAACGGGGGTTTCTGTGAGTTCGACTGAGGTGGGATTATCTGTCGGTAATGGTGTGGCCTACCTAGCCGGAAACGGGTTAAGCAGTATTGATATTTCTGACCCTGCTAACCCTAGCTTAATTAGTGGTGCGGATAGCTTTATAGCTGCCCGTGAAATTGCCCGAAACGGCTCAGGATTAGGGTTAGTCGCTACTGGAAACTCAGGGGTTGAGCTTTATGATGTGTCTGACCCCAATGATACAGATAACTTTATTACCCGTATTGATACCCCAGGATTTACCAATGATATTGCGATCGCTTCGGGTATCGCTTACGTAGCAGACGGTAGCGGTGATTTACAAGTGATTAACTATCTCTCTTTTGATAATCAAGGAGTCGCCCCAACGGTTACTATTAGCAGCAACGCAGACTTAGATCCCAATACCTCAGTTATCGAAGTCTTAGAAGGGTCTTCGGTTCCCATTCAAGTGGATGTGACTGATGATGTCCAGGTTCGCAACGTAGAACTATTAGTCAATGGAGAGGTTGTGACTAACGATGTTTCTTTCCCCTTCGATCTAAGTGCGATCGCCCTTGCTGAACTCCCAGGAGGCACTAGCGCAACGGTTCAAGTCCGTGCTACCGATACGGGAGGCAATAGCACCTTATCCAATCTTCTCACCCTAGAAATTAGTCCCGATACCTTTGCCCCTCTGATTACCAGTACCACCCCCAATGAAGGGGCGCGTCCACGGGGGATTTCTGCGGTTACAGTAAGGTTTAATGAAGCGATCGATCCCAGTTTATTGAATGTTAATGGTGTCACCTTAACCAATTTCGGCGAAGATGGAGTCTTAGGGACTGGGGATGATATCTCAGTAACGCCAGATAGGTTACAACTGAGTGAGTCAGGCACTAACCTGTTTATTTTTGCCCCAGATGGTTTACCCTTTGTTGCTGGAGAGTATGAACTAGAGATTGATCCGAGTATTATTAGCGATCGCGCGGGCAACCCCTTAAACGATCCCTTTACCCTCAACTTTACCCAACGAGACATAGAAGCGATTATCTTTGAGGAAGTGGTAGAAGGAAGCATCGCCAACCCTGGAGAGAATGAAATCTTTACCTTCACCGGAGAAATTGGTCAACGAATCTTCTTAGATGGGATCAGCAGCGATGACTTTAATATTATGCCCCGTTTAGTCAGTCCCAGTGGAGTCGAAGTCTTTCAATTCTTTAATGGTTTTAATTTTGATAGTAACCCCATTACCCTGATCGAACAAGGAACCTATCAATTGATTGTAGAAGGTGGGTTTAGTAGTGCCACAGGAGACTTTAGTTTCCGACTCCTAGATGCGGATAATGCTACTCCCTTAACGGTTAATTCTTCTGTGATGGGGGATATTGCCAGCAATACCAGCGAACTGTTTACCTTTGAAGGAACAGAAGGCGATCGCATTGTCTTCAATAACCTAGATGATGATTTCAATCAATTTTTGACCATTTACGATCCGGGTAATCAATTCGCTTCCTCTTCTAGTTTTAACAATCCTATCACCCTAGAAAGTACCGGCACCTACATCGTAGCAGTGTCTAATAACTTCTCAGGTAATGCGGTTGAAGATTACAATTTTGATGTTCGTATCCCCGTGACAACGGTTGAATCTCTCACTATCGGCGAAACCGTAATCGGAGATATTGATGCGCCGGGTAATGAAGACGTGTATACCTTTGAGGGAAGCGCAGGACAACGACTCTATTTAGATGGAGTTTTCCCAGATTCGGACTTTTTCTCTGCTGGTATAGCCATTACCAGTCCCAGTGGTGGACAAATTCCCAACTTCTTTGGAGCATCCACCGGTTCAGATTCCTTTGCCCCCTTTACCCTCATTGAAGACGGAACCTACGAACTAACGGTAAGGGGTTCTGGAACTACAGGAAATTATAGTTTCCGTGTCTTAGATGCTGCTGAGGCGACTAATATAACTGTTGATACCTTAGTCGAAGGCACTTTAACCCCTGGGGACTCCACTCAGTTATTTACCTTTGAGGGAACGGAAGATCAACTCATTTTCCTCAATGAAATTCTCGGTTCTTTGAGTACATCCCTAACCCTTTACGGGCCCAGTAACCAGTTCCTCGCAGATGAATCCTCTTCAGCCGTTGAATTACCTGTCGATAACACCTATTTAGTGGTATTAGAAGGATTTAACTCAACGGCTCCCCTCGATTATAGTTTCCGTCTAGAAACCCCCAACATTATCCCCGATACTTTGACTATCGGTTCAACAGTTGACGGAACCCTTAATAATTCTGATGAGCAAATTAGCTACAGTTTTGAAGGAACAAAGGGTCAACGACTGGTAATTGATGGACTCGATAACACCTTCAACTTAAACCTCCGTTTAGTCAGTCCCAGTGGTCAGTCTGTGAACTCTGGTTTTAATACCCCCATCCTTTCATCCTTTGATGGAAATCCCTTTAGCTTAATTGAAACAGGAACCTATGAATTAATTGTCAATGGTTCTGGAGATGTAATAGGAGACTTTAGCTTCCAAGTGTTAGATTTAGCAACAAGCATGAATCTACCTTTGAACACAGAAATTAGTGGAACTTTAGATCCTGGACAAGAAACCCAACTGTTTACTTTTGAAGGCCAAGCAGGACAAACCCTACTATTAGATGATTTAAGTAGTAGTTTTGGTGGTTCTTATACTCTTTACAATGGTGGAAATGAATTCTTAATTTCTACAACCATCGGTAGTTCTTCTGATCCCAGCATTACCTTAACAGGAGATGGTCGTTACTTCCTAGTCCTTCGAGGATTTAGTAATAGTCCTGTAGATTATACCTTCCAATTAACGGAAACGGCCTTTGATGATCCAGGTGATCCTATGGGAACAGAGATCATGATCGGAGAAACCATCAATAGTGATATTAGTGTTGCTGGAGAAGTCGATACCTATCTATTTGAGGGAACTATAGGTCAACAATTGATCTTTGATAGTTTAAGTAACAATTTCTTTAGTGGCAATGTTCGTTTAGTTACTCCCACAGCTACCTTTAATAACTTCTTTGCTTCTCTTTCATCTGATTCTAGTCCCGTTACCTTAATTGAGGATGGACTGTATCAATTAACTGTTTCCGGTTTCTCTACAGGAGACTATAGTTTCCGTCTCCTCGATATCGCTAATGCAACCCCTATCACCATCGATACAACCTACTCAGGAACCTTCGATACCGGTACTTCAGCAACAATCTTTACCTTTGAGGGAAGCACGGATCAACCATTATTCTTGAGTAATGATACATCCAATTACGCTGCTACCGTTTACGGGCCGAATAATCAGGTTGTGAATAGTAATTTCACTGGTAACAATAATCAACTCTTTACTTTACCTGGAGAGGGAACTTATACCCTGGTTCTCAGTCCTTTCAACTTCAATGGTGACTCATTAAATTATAATTTTGAGTTAATTACCCCCACGTTTACCGAAACCCCTTTAACGTTAGGAGAAACCGTAAACGGTAGTATTGACCAACTGGGAGAAGTTGATGTTTATACCTTTGATGCTAACCCCGGACAACGTCTCTATTTTGACGGACTGGATTCAGGGTTCGAGGGGGGTGCTAACATTAGCATTATTAGTCCCAGTGGTGCTAGTATTCCCAACTTCTTCGGTTCTTCAACCTCTTTTGATTCTTCCCCGTTTACTCTCCTTGAAGGGGGAACCTATGAATTAAGGGTCATCGCTAATGATACTGTTACCTACAATTTCCGTCTTTTAGATGTGGACCAAGCAACTTCAATTAACTTGAATACTAACGTTCAAGGGATCTTAGATCCAGGTTCAGCAACCGAGTTATTTACCTTTAACGGTACACAAGATCAAACCCTAACCTTAGCACCAGAGTTCTTTGAAGCAAGCTATACTGTTGTCAGTCCAGGTAATCAGTTCGTTGGTAGTTCTGGTAGTGACTTTACCCTTCCTGGAGATGGTAATTATGTTGTGGTTGTTTCAGGATCTAGTTTTAATAATACTCCCATTAACTACGACTTCAGTATTGAAGAACCCACTATTATTCCTGCCTCTTTAACCCTCGGAAATACGGTGAATGGAACCATTGCTAATGCTGGAGAACGCATTGCTTACAACTTCGAGGGAATCGTGGGACAAAGGTTAATTTATGACGGTATTAGTGGCAATTCTAACATTAATGCTAGTTTAATCAGTCCCAGTGGTAATGAACTCGATTTATTCGGTACTTTCTTCAATACAGACGTTAACCTGGATCGCAACCCCATTACCTTAATTGAAAATGGAACTTATACCCTCGTTGTAGACGGAGAAGGAAGCACGACAGGGGACTTTAGTTTCCGTCTCTCTAATGGCAATAGCGCACCCACTTTGAACTTTAATACGACTCTTCAAGGAACCCTTGATCCTAATACCATTCGTGTCTTACGATTCAATGGAGTAGCGAATCAAACTGTTACCCTTCAAGACTTAGGAAGTGATTCGTTTACCGGTGAGTTTCGTCTTATTGGACCAGGAAATCAACTCATTACTTCTAGCAATTTTGGGTCAAATTTCGAGGCAACCCTACCCGGTAATGGCACTTATTTCTTACTGTTAGATAGTGTTAGCAATAGTTTAGCTAACTATCGGTTTCAGGTAATATAAATAAACGAAGTTCACCTTCTATTAATAGTCTTGTAAAATTTAGTTTTCAATTATTTTATGAGTATTGTTGTTTTCGGTAGCATTAATATGGATATGATTGCTCAAACCCCTCACTTTCCTCAACCGGGGGAAACCGTCATCGGTGATCATTTTATCACTTCACCAGGAGGAAAAGGAGCCAATCAAGCCGTTGCCACAGCAAAATTAGGCAGCTTAACTTATTTTGTTGGACGGCTTGGAGGTGATAGTTTTGGTAGAGAGTTATTGAAACAATTAGAAACTTTTAACATTAATACTCAAGGGGTTTTTATTGACAAAAAAAGTTCGTCAGGTGTAGCCATGATTAATGTAGAAACATCAGGAGAAAACACCATTATTGTGATTCCTGGAGCAAATGGTAACATTGATGCAACAGATATTACTCGTTTACAGACCATTCTCTCTAAAACAAGTCTTTTATTATTACAATTAGAAATCCCTTTAAAAGCCGTAGAAATGGCAGCCAAAGAAGCTAAAAAATTAGGGGTAACGGTAATGTTAGATCCAGCACCCGCACCTGACAACTTACCTGATAGTTTATATTCTTTAATCGATATTATTACCCCCAATCAAACCGAAGCAGCGAAGTTAGTCGGGTTTGCCTTGAAAGATTCAGAAACCATCAAAAAAGCTGCTCATACTTTACTCAAAAAAGGCGTAAAAATAGTGATTATCAAACTAGGAGAAAAAGGCGCATTTTATGCCACAGAAAATGAACAGGGTTTTGTTAAACCCATCACCGTCAAAACCATTGATACCGTAGGTGCTGGTGATGGCTTTAATGGAGGCGTTGCTGCGGCATTGGATCGAGGTTTATGCTTGAAAGAAGCCCTTAAATGGGGGACAATTGTTGGAGCTTTAACCACTACAAAAGAAGGCGCACAAACCGCTTTGCCCGATTTAGAAACCGTCCGAGAATTAGTAATTAATAATTAATGTTAATTTAGCTAATTCTAACTTAAGGACAGTGACACCATTGCTTATAATAGACCATAGACCTATGGTTTATTGACTTTATGACTACCCTCGAAGACATCCAACCCGCCCCCAAAGGCGAGATAATGATCTATCAGCCCTATTATCATAAAGATAAGCATAAAATTCTTCCCTATGCCATTTCTTTATATTCTCAAGGACATCTAGAAGGAACAAGGCGCATTGAAGGGGGAAAAGGCATTCCCTTTGTGGCTTCCTGGTATGTCTCTAAGTTGCCCTCAGAAATTACTCGCTGTCGGATACAGTTTGATGGCCAAGCCGAATTAAGTTACGAAATCACGATTCTTAATGCAGAATTTATTGACTATATGATTTCAGTGCTTAAAATTTATCAAGAAGGACAAATAGTAGATTTTCCTCAAGGATTCTATCGCAAGTTGCTACACTGTGAAGAATCTGCCTCCTAATCTATAGAAAATAAAGGAGTAACAGGGTGGCACAGTCAACCAAATACTTAATTGTTGCGTCAATTGAAGCATATACAGGAAAGTCAGGAACCATTCTAGGACTGGCCCATCAATTTCAAGAGCAAGGCTTCTCCATTGCCTATAGTAAACCCATCGGGACTTGTTTCGGAGATCAAGCATCTGGAGCAAACGAAGCAGATGTTGCTTTTGTGGCCGATGCTTTGGGCCTCAAGGAAACGGATATCGGATGGCCCTTGGTTCCCCTGCAACGGGAAACGGTAGAAAAACGCCTTAAACACGAAGATACAACGGACTACAAAGGGTTATTAAAGGAAAATCTTGCCAATAAACAAGCGAATATTGTCATTTTAGAAGGGGCAGGAACCCTCTGGGAAGGTAGTCTCTTTGGCTTATCTATCGTTGACATGGCCACAACTCTAGATGCGTCTGTGTTATTGGTGGCCCGTTATCATTCTCCCTTAATAGTAGATAGTTTGCTGACTGTGAAATTGGCTTTAGGGGATCATTTAGCGGGAATGGTGATTAACGATATCCCCAACGAAGAATTAGAAGTTGCCCAAACCCTGATTAAACCCTATCTTGAAAGTCATGGGGTACCGGTACTGGGATTATTACCCGCCAGTCGTTTACTACGCAGTGTCAGTGTTCGAGAAATTTCTCATCAGTTAAACGCTCAAGTCTTGTGTCGTGGCGATCGCTTAGATTTAATGGTGGAAAGTTTGACCATTGGGGCCATGAATGTGAACTCAGCCTTAGAATATTTCCGTCAAGGACAAAACAAAGCTGTGGTAACCGGGGGCGATCGCACCGATCTCCAATTAGCTGCCCTAGAAACCTCTACCAGTTGTCTTATTCTGACGGGACATATGAGTCCTCAACCCTTAATTATTAGTCGCGCTGAGGATTTAGAAGTTCCTATCCTATCGGTGGACCTTGATACCTTGAGTACGGTTGAAATTGTGGATCAAGCGTTTGGTAAAGTTCGACTACAAGAAAAAATCAAAGTTAACTGTATTCAAGAATTGATGGTTCAAAACTTTGATATTGCTCGTTTAATCCAACAATTGAGCGGTTGATGCAGTAGGGTGAATATCTAGGTAAACCTAGGTATAATGTTGTTATGCCTAGATATTTTACCATTGGGGAAACAGCAGACTATTTCGGTGTAAGCGTCGATACCATTCGACGTTGGGAATCTGAAGGTCGGATTAGTTCAGAAAGAACTAAGGGGGGTCATCGACGCTTTTTAGCTTCAGCCTTAGCAGGAATTGAAGAAGAAGAACGTAATGAAAAACCAACATTGTGTTATGCAAGAGTCTCAACCAGAGATAAAAAAGACGATTTAGAACGTCAAGCTAATGCCTTAGTTGCTTATTGCGAAAATAAAGGCTGGCAAGTTGAATTAATCAAAGATATTGGTTCGGGACTGAACTATAAAAAACGAGGACTCAATAAACTGATAGACAAAATTCTCAACGAAGAAGTCTCGCGCTTGATTATTAGTGATAAAGATAGACTTTTAAGATTTGGCAGTGAGCTAATTTTTTCTTTGTGTAGTCATTATCAAGTCGAAGTGATAGTGATTAATCGTAAACCAACCATGAGTGAAGAAGAAGAACTGGTGCAAGATGTTTTAGAAATCATACAAGTATTTGCAGCCCGTTTATATGGGAAACGAAGTCATCGAAATCAGAAACTAATTGAAGACCTGCACAGTGCTACCTTAGCCAATCTTGATATTTCGGCGGAAGAAGGGGTTGAAAGTACCAAATAAATATTGGTATAATGTTGGCATATCACTTTTTTACCAAGGTTTATGGGGAAGTTCACTCAAGTCATGCCAGTAGTCGGTTGCTCGGATATAGAGCAATTACGAACTATTATGGATAAATGTGGTGTGGCTCGTGCTGTGACCTACAATAAACTAGGTTCATTACAAGGATGGGGGTTGAACTGGAAAAAGGCCGACCCTATTGTAAGAATTGTATTGCATCCTGAGAAGATAGGACTTCCTTCTAAGTTATTTGAGTGGTCAGTTTCGGATTGTTTTAAGGCAATCACGGCGCAACAAAAGGCAGCGAAAACATATTTAATTAGAAAAATTTATTCTAGACACAGTGAAGACTCCTCAAGAAAAGAACTGATAAAATTCCTTGATAGCGACCCCACATTAGACCCTTGGTTACATCGTCAGTGGAGAAAACAATATAAACGAGGACATACCTTTTTGAGAAACCAGATTGTTTATCAAAAGGGAGGCTATAAAACAGTAAGGTTATCTCGTTATCGAATTAGATTAGATGTTCAGGGATTAGCTAGAGGTAAAAGAATCTCTTTAATTATTAAGTCTAATCGATTACCTGTTGGTCAAATTAGAGTAATTAATAATCAGGGAAACTTAGAAGTTCACACAGCTTTTGAAAAACAAATTACGGCTTTTGAAAAACCAGAAAAAAAACTCGGATTAGATAAGGGATACACAGAAGGATTTTATCTCAGTGATGGTCGAGTCGTAGCTCCTAACTTGGGAGAAAAGTTAACGGCTAAAACAGAGCGAATTAATAAAGTTAACCGAAATCGCTCTCGTTTATATCATCATGCTTTTAACTTAAACAATAGGACTAAAAGAGACAAAATTTTCTCAAATAATTTAGGAAGAAAGGTTCAGAATCGAAAATTACAACGAGATAAATCAGAAATTAAAGGTATGATTAGACATGGATTAAGACAGGTATTAACTGAACCTACGAATATCTATGCAGAAGATTTATCAATTCCTATTAACTCTAAAATTAAATCGAAGCGCATCAATCGAAAACTTAACCAATGGGTTAAAGGGGAATTACAGACTTCACTCGAAGAAATTGGACAACAAACGGGTTCAACCGTTAAAACCGTTTGTGCTGCCTATACCTCGCAAACTGATTTCCAGACGGGGACTCTCTTAGGGAGTCGGGTTGGAGATTGCTTTTACCGTTATAACGGGGAGGTATTGCAGAGTGATTACAATGCGGCTAATGTTATTGTTCATCGTGGTACAGATGAAGAAATCACTCGATATATGAAGTATCGAGATGTTAGACGGATATTGTTGCATCGTACCGTGCGATATCTGCACTCTATTGGATACAGTGTCAGTTATGCCACAGAACATGGTTGGTTATCAACTAAATTCAAGTCGGAGGCTTTGGCTGTGGAGTCAGAATATCCCCCGATGGGATATCGGGGACGTTTAAGCTCTGTGAAGGGAGAGTTTATCCAACTCGAATTACCTTTATAGAGATAACAGCAATTTCATCACATACCTAGATTTACCTAGGTTTAGTGTACCCCTTTGATCTCATTAGATGAGAACAGGAGAATTCTCTGATTTCCTGTTCTTGTTTGTCAACCTGTTATCCTTTAATGTCAGGGTCAAGACTTCCGTTACACGAATGTTAGCGGTGATTCGGTGTATCTCTGATACATCATACGTTATGAGATTTTGTGACTGCTTAACAAGACAAAGGATTTAGAAGAACATATCTTTAGTACCCTATTAACCATAGAGATATTTGTATCAAAAATAAGATACTTTTTCTGGGAACATCTTGCAACCGAGAAACGACTAGGGGAGAAAGCTGTGCAAACCCCAAAGGCGCGAAGGTTAACTTTTTCATAAAGTAACCACGATTTTAGATCGTTAAAACAACTTGGGTAAAAAAACAGTTGAAAATGGGATCTATTTTTCCCGTGACTCTATTAAAATAAGAAGCTAAAAAAAGCTATCTGTTATCACACCGCCTCTTCTTGAAAACGCTTTGTAAATTCAGTGAGATGTCAAGATGATTTTAGATAAACTCAAACGCTGGGCCATTACCGAACCCATTGAAGATGATTCCGAATACGATGATCCCAACTATGTCGAAATAGATGGCAACTCCGACTTTGCGATGGACGAACCTGAGACAGTCTCTACTGTTCAAGAACCTGAGTCCCGTCCGTGGGCTAAACCCATGCCATCAAGTATTAATCCCGAATTAAATATGAGAAACAATAAAGGTAATGTGGTCCCTATGCCTGGAATTAACAATATAGCTGAAGTGGTTGTCGTCGAACCCCATTCTTTTGACGAAATGCCTCAAGTCATCCAAACCCTTCGGGAACGGAAATCTGTGGTTCTCAACCTCAACGTCATGGAACCCGAAGAAGCACAACGGGCTGTGGATTTTGTCGCCGGCGGAACCTATGCTATTGATGGTCATCAAGAACGCATCGGAGAAAGTATCTTTCTTTTTACACCCAACTGTGTCAAAGTGAGTAATCTTTCTGGTACGGTTCATGATGTTCCTGAGATCCCCGTTAACCCTTCCCGTAATCCTTCTCCTGTGTCTAACTGGGGAGCAGATGTTAACCGTTTAGTTCAGTAGTCCCTCTGTGAAGCTTCTGGTTAACAGTTCCTCAGGAGATAACTCTCACTGCAACAGAAGCTTAGTCTTTTTGAATTAATAACCTTACATTTAAAACTTGTGTCTCTTAGACTCGGTATCATTGGAGGCGGAGTAATGGCAGAAGCCATACTCACCCGTCTTTTAGCATCCCAACTTTATCAACCTCAGACCCTATTAGTCAGTGAACCTCAACCCCCAAGAAGGGAATTTTTGTCTCAAACCTACGGAGTTAGGGTAACCGACAACAACCAAGAAACGTTAGAGGTAACCGAAGCCCTTTTATTAGCGGTTAAACCTCAAATCTTGGATAAGGTTATGGCTCAGTTGACTTTAGATGGGTTAGAAAATTACCCTTTAATCCTATCAATTTTAGCAGGAACCCCTTTAAACCGCTTAGAAAACGCCTTTCCTGACTTTCCCGTTATTCGGGTTATGCCTAATACGCCTGCGACTGTAGGGGTAGGAATGACGGCGATCGCGGCGGGAACTCAGGTTCAACCTTCTCATCTTACTTTAGCTCATGCTATCTTTGGAGCAGTGGGGGAAGTGGTGGAAGTGCCAGAGTCGTTGATGGATGGGGTCACCGGGTTATCTGGGTCAGGTCCTGCGTTTGTGGCTTTGATGATTGAAGCCTTATCCGATGGGGGAGTGGCTTCTGGTTTACCCAGGGCGATCGCCACTCAACTCGCGGTACAGACGGTGTTAGGCACGGCTACGTTAATGAAAGAAACGGGGTTACACCCTGGCCAGTTGAAGGATAATGTCACCAGTCCAGGGGGAACGACTATTGCAGGGGTGGCTAAGTTGGAGGAAAATGGCTTTCGTTCGGCGGTGATCGAAGCGGTTAAAACGGCCTATCAACGATCACAAGAATTAGGACAATAACTGAATCATGGATACGGATTTTATTTATACTTATCCCTCTCTCGTTCCTGGCATTCTGAAGAAACGGTATAAACGTTTTTTGGCGGATATTGAGTTAGAATCGGGGGAAATGATTACGGCACATTGTGCCAATACGGGGCCAATGATTGGGGTGTGTACGGTAAATAGTCGGGTTTATGTCTCTAAAAGTGATAATCCTAAGCGAAAGTTAGCTTATAGTTGGGAATTAATTGAAATAGAAAATACTTGGGTGGGGATTAATACGGCTTTACCCAATCGGGTTATTAAACAGATGTTAGAACAAGAAAAATTCCCCCCGCTACAAGGAGAATATAGCAAAGTTCGTTCTGAAGTTCCCTACGGAAAAGATAGAAAAAGTAGAATTGATTTTCTTTTAACCAGTGAATCTGGAAATAAACCCATTTATTTAGAAGTTAAAAATACTACCTTAGCTAAAGATAAAATTGCTCTTTTTCCGGATACGGTTACCACTCGTGGACAAAAGCATTTAAACGAATTAATGGACTTATTACCCGATGCTCAAGCGGTGATGTTATATTTTATTAATCGGGGAGATTGTCAACAATTTTCTCCTGGGGATGATTATGATCCTGAGTATGGAAAATTGTTTCGTGAAGCTGTTAATAAAGGGGTGATAATTTTACCCTGTCGCTTTAAAATAACACCCCAAGGAATTCGTTATTTAGGATTAGCCGAATTAGTTTTGTGAGCAATTATTGTTATTATCAGCAATAATTGAATCAGCTTATATAAATCGTTAGTTTGGATAATCTTAGTTTATTATTGATGCGATCGCAAAAGTTGGTGCGGTTAAATAAGTGACGGACTGACCCTCAAACAGTTTTGGGACGAATCTCAAGAACATCAAGAGATTCCTTTAAGGCTTTGATAATAAGGTTTCTTCCTTTTATGTTGTCTCCACAGATTAATCCCAGGAAAAGCATCGAGGAAAAATAAAGCTTTCGTGACAATCAGCGAGTATTCTCGAAACCTTAGCCCTATTTTTTCGTCTCTTTGAGTTGATGAGTAAGACAGTTCCTACTACCCTGTATCAGTATGAGAACTGTTATTCTCCATAGGAGCAACGATTGTGAGATTTCACTGGCTACTATTAACTATCCTCAGCACGCTTTTATTTGCCCTACCAGCGCAAGCTGGTAGACTTCTGTTTTGGCGATACGAAAATAATCAAAATCGCCTAATTTTTACGACAGACTCACGGGTTCAACCTCGGGCCCAGTTGATCCCTAATCCCACTCGTATCGTTCTAGATTTGCCAGGAATCACCTTAGGCCGCTCTACCGTCGATCAAACCATTGGGGGAACCATTAAAAGTGTTCGTGTGGGTCAGTTTAATGCTCAAACCACTCGCTTAGTGATTGAGTTAGCCCCCGGTTACACGGTTGATCCGACTCAGGTCAAAGTCAGAGGGCTTTCCCCAACTCAGTGGACCGTAGAATTGCCCGATCCTCAACCGATTAGCCGTTCTACTCCTAGATCGAATCCTCGTCCCACCCGTCCCACCCCTCCACCTCAACGGCCCCTCACGCCGCCTCGGTCTTCTTCTCAAGAAAATAATAATTTTCAAATCACCCGTAATGGTCTATTTGTTCGTTTGGACAAACAAGGAGAAAATCGGGACATTTTGGTGGAAGACAGGGAAGAAAAAGACGCTAAAACCATCCAATTTACTTTACCTGGAGCATCTTTTCCTCAATCCTTAATCGATCAAACCCTGGCGGTGAATGAATATGGAGTGAGTGATATTAAGTTTGAACAACCCCAACCCTCTCAAGGCCGTCTCACCCTCAGAGTGGCTAAAGATAGTCCTGGATGGCAAGCTTATTATTCTCGTCTCGGCGGTTTAGTGTTACTGCCTCAAGGGGGTATGTCAGCCGTAGAAGGTTTAAGAACACCTAACCCTTCTTCAGAAGTGACAGTTAGCCCTGTTAAAAATCAAAATCCGACTATTTCCATCATTCAATTGAGCGATAACAATAGTCAGCTACTGATTCAGGCCGATGGTCCGATTAGGGGAGAAGGCAGCATTGATCGCCGAACCGGAATCTTTGAAATCCGTATCCCTCAAGCCCAATTAGCTGAGCCAATCCAAGGTCCTCAACTGGGGCGCAATAGCCCCATTTATCAGTTGAAGGTTAGCCAGGTCAATACGGATACGGTGGTGATTCAGGTTCGCCCTTCTTTGGGGGTACGTTTGGGAGGGTTACGTCAACCCAATAGCCAAACTTTGTCCCTCGAAGTCCGTTCTTTACAGGCGACTACTACTACCCGTCCCCCAACCGATCCCACTACTATTCCTGTTCCTCCTCCCCCTAAAACCCCTTCTCAACCCACTCCCTTTCCTCCTGGTACCCAAACCCCCAGAGGTCGGGTGTTGGTGGTCATCGATCCGGGCCACGGGGGCAAAGATCCAGGGGCAATCGGGTTAGGAGGACTCAGAGAAGTGGATGTGATTCTGCCCATTTCCTTAGAAGTGAGTCAGATTCTTCAACAGCAAGGGGTTCAGGTTATGTTGACTCGAAATGCTGATTATTTTGTCAGTCTTCAAGGTCGTACTGCCCTGGCGAACCGTGCGCGGGCTGATATTTTCGTCAGTATCCATGCGAATGCGGTGGGAGGTGGTCGGAGCAATGTTAATGGGATGGAAACCTTTTATACCGGCAACCGACAGTTAGCTGAGGTCATCCACCGTAGCATTTTACGAAATGTTACAGTAGCCAGAGATCGCGGGGTCAAAAGTTCTCGTTTCTACGTCCTCAGAACGTCTCGAATGCCGGCTGCGTTGGTGGAAGTCGGCTTTGTTACAGGGTCTATCGATAATGCTAGACTGCGGGATTCGGGTTATCGGAGTCAAATGGCTAGGGCGATCGCTCAAGGAATCTTAGATTATATTCGGCAAAAAGGACTCTAAATCGGTTTCTGTCCCTACAATATAGTTACTAACCTAAAAATCCGTGTTTCAATTGTTAACTTTTTCTTTATTGACTTAATCACAACATGAGAGAGATTCAAAACAGTCCTATTGGTGTGTTTGATAGTGGTGTGGGAGGATTGACTGTTTTACGGGAACTTTACCGACAGTTACCCCAAGAATCCATCCTATATTTTGCTGATACGGCACGACTGCCCTACGGCGATCGCTCAGGGACAGAAATCTTACAGTTTGTTCGAGAAATTTTGGCTTGGATGACCCAACAAAACGTAAAAATGGTCATCATGGCTTGTAATACTAGCTCGGCTTTAGCCCTCGAAGCAGTTCGTCAAGAGTTCGATTTTCCCATTTTAGGGGTAATCTTACCAGGGGCTAAGGCTGCCGTTAAGCAGGGTAAACGTATCGGGGTGATTTCTACCCCAGCAACGGCTAAAAGTCAGGCATACCGTCAAGCCATTCAAGAAATTAATCCAGATGCTCAAGTTTGGCAAGTGGGATGTCCTCAATTTGTTCCTCTAATTGAACAAAATCGTATTTGGGATGTCTATACTAAGCAAGTTGCTCACGAATATCTTAATCCTTTGTTAGTCCATGATATTGATACTCTAGTTTACGGTTGTACCCATTATCGTCATTTGGAAGCTGTCATTAAAACCATTGTTCCTCCGACGGTTAAACTCATCGATCCTGCGAGTTATGTGGTACAGGCTGCTAAAAAAGAATTAGAACTCATGGGATTGAGTAAAACCTCTTTCGCTTTACCCACTCGATTTGCTGTTAGTGGGTGTTCTCATACTTTCTCCCAACTGTCTCGACAATGGTTGGGTTATTGTCCCTCGGTTGAGTCAGTCTCTTTACCTATTGGTCTAACTCATACTTTTGCTTGGGAACAAGTAGAAGTGCTTGAATAAGTTGAAGGATTGGTTGTTTGATCTGATCTCCTCACACCGCTACCAATCCTTTATACTTGTCAATTATCCAGTTATTCTGATGTTTCAATTTGATTAAACAATTGTCTTATCCGAGATCGCGAGGTGGTGGTGATAACCACTTACCCGTACGTTTAGCGAGTATTAACAATCCATAGATCATTAATAGATAGAGAGCAGCGAGAAAGATTGTGATCACAGGCATCTTCTTGTCTTCAGGTTATTATGGTAATGGTGGACATTGTGTTATAATAGATAGGTTGAGATTTTAATCAGGTATCTCAAAGTAGCAGCAGCTAGAGACCCAACTGCTATAAGCTTACAAGCCACCACCAAAGTTTTAGATGGACTTGCAACTAAGAGATTTCACTTTAACGGAACTCCAGTAAATTCCGACTTTAGCTGAATGCGAGTCGTTTTTTACTGACTGCCAGTTCCATGCAAACAGAGTGGTAACCCTGTCAGGTGATGACTAAGCTGTTAACCTTATGTTATACGGCTAACTTACCCTTCTGTCTAAAAGTCCCTTAAGAACGATAGCTCATCTATCAGACTGATTAGAGCGAAGGGGTAAATTCTTAAAACCCTTATTATTAACTTAACACAAGAATTCCGAAATGGATAATTTTTTTGGGGATTTTACCGAAGTTTAACAACTTCTTTTCAAGAAAATGGCCAATTGGGTAAGTGCTAGTCAAGCAGCAGAATTGATAGGAGTTTCAACCCGAACCTTGTTGCGATGGGAGGAACAAGGAAAACTCAAGCCGATGAGGACATCCGGTGGACATCGCAGATATGACGTTTCTGAATTATTAGGAACAAAAAATGATTCGTCTTTAACAATTGGTTATGCTCGTTGCAGTTCTCATGACCAAAAAGAGGACTTAAAAAGACAAGTATTAGTATTAGAAAGTTATTGTGCATCTAAGGGGTGGAACTTTGAGGTTATACAAGATTTAGGATCGGGAATGAATTATCGTAAAAAGGGATTAATTCGTTTGATCAAACTAATTACCACCTATCAAGTTGACCGGTTGGTTTTAAGTCATAAAGACAGATTGCTTAGGTTTGGGAGTGATTTAATCTTTTATTTATGTGAACAATTTGGCACAGAAGTGATAATTATTAACAGGTCAATAGAAGTAATTAAGGTCAATCCTGCCTATTCTAGTCTCATCGGACTGACAAAATTTATGAGTCTTTATGGTTTGTCCAGTGATACGGCGGCAGGGCTAGTTATTGCCAGACGAGCTTGTAGATTATCAGAGCGCATTCCTCCCAAGTACGCCCGATTAGTTCAAGTTGATTCTCATCGGCACGTTTGGAGTTGGTGGAATGCTCTATCGAAGAAGTTAAAAGGCATTTCTCGTCATAGCTTCTTCAACAGTGGGGCTAACAGCCCTCTAGAGGTCAACCTAACTGATGAGTTACTAGAGCCATCTAGGGATAGGTCTATTGGGAAGCCACAAGGCACTTCTAGACTGAGGCGGGATTCCTCAGCACCAGTTGACAACGCTGTTCGGTCAACGTCTCCCACCTATATCCAACTGTCTCTTTTTTGAGATGTCAGGTTTTGTCGGGAATTTTAGGAACGGTAGCAATGTTGAGGGCGATGTTAAGCTAGATGGGATTATGTTCAATAACCTGAAGAATTAAGCTCTATGCTTGTGGAGAGAGAGTCAGACTCGCTGGTACTTGTACCAGAAAGCATCACTCGTTGAATCAAGAATCTCCCGCTACATTGCCTTAGCAATTAGCGGTAAGAATGTCAAGATAGGGTTGATTCTGCCGTTGAAATTGTCCATCGATGATCATTATACTTAGCAGTAATTCGTAGGCTTTGAATGGTTTCTGGAGCCACTTTACTTAAGGCAATGGGAGAAACAATGACATCGGTTTTCGGACTTCCCTGAATTTTTTGAATCATTGTTTGTAGGTCATTATTCTGAGTTTCTTTGCGAACTGAAGATTGACAATATTCCCTAATTTTTTTTCGCCTTTCTCCAACTCGCTTTACTTCGTCAGGATCATTAACATCACTCTTTTCCAGAAGGGTTTGAATGCTATTCCACTTCAATAATTCATCGTCGAGTCTATCGGTAAGTATCTTTTGTACTTCAGATTCAGCGACATCATTCCCAGTCAGAAACACCTTATGACATAATGCAAACAAATCTTGTGCCAAACTTGTTTTAAGTCTGATAATTAACTCTCGGGGAATCATATTTTGAGTAATCTTAAGTTCCTGGGATTGATGTATCTCTTTAATTAAATGCTTGATTATCTTAACCGCTTTGATATCACAGTTTTTTTGGGTCTGTTCAACATCCAAAGTAAAACCATCAAGGTTAATGTCTTTAATAATAAACTTGAGATCAAGATTAATTTCAGATAGAACGGCAGAGGGAACTTGAAAATTACTTAAGACATTCTCATGGTTGTCAACCAGTTGATTTTTTTTATATTTATAGCTAAGTTGACTTGAATATTCATTAGCCAAGTCTTGAGCTTCAGATAAATCATTAAGGATAGCACCAACTACTTTGCTTAGCTGCATATCTTTACTCTAATAGGTTTATAGGTCGAAATGCTTATGTTTTTCCAGGTTTTCCATTTCCTTATGAACCTTTTGCAACACTTCTAAGGCCGGTCGAGACTGATTTCGATCCATACTTAAGGTCAATAAACAACCTGGACATTGGAAAGAAGGTTGAAACAATAAACTCTGCACAGACATTTCAATAAAAAAGCCACATCGGGGACAAGGAATTCCTGGAGTGTGTTTTTCTTGGGGATTGTTAGACATAATAGATAACTCAATGGTAAACAAAAAAGGTCAATTACTTAATCTCAAGGGAAATTAAGCGGTAAATTCGGGAATCGTCAAGGTCGCTTGACTCGAGACATTGGGGGTGGTGGCCGAAAGGGTAAGGATGACTCTCTGTTGGGTTTGCTTTACGGGTGGGGTTGAAGTTCTAGCCCTCTCTACCGTGACACTGAACTGAACCACACCGTTGTTGTTGGTGGTTAGAGTTGCAGGACTCGCAAGCCTGACGGTAGGATTATCAGGGACAGTTCCCTCAATCTCTAGGGTAACCGTTTCATCCGCCACCGGATTCCCTTGGTCATCGAATAAAGCAGCAGTAATGAGAAAGGTTTGTTCCCCAGTATTGGGATCATTGGCCACTAAACTCGAAGGGACGATATCTAAACGGGCTGATAAATTTGATTCTGATGAGATGGGTCTAACGGATGTAGCATTGTTAAACGTAGACATCCAATAGGCTAACCCCCCTGGAAGATCGGCGTGTTTCATTTGAATTTTAACCGCCATATTGGCATCTAGGGTTGTTTTAATTTCCCCCTGTTCTGAAGTTCCTGCATGGGGGGATAATCTTGCTTGAAATCCTTTAAACTGTTCGTATTGGCTTGCCTCTTCTTTTTCTACATTTTCGTCTGTATCTCCGGTCAGTCCTCCACGTTTGCTTGTCGAAGTTTGAAGATCAATTTCTGAAAAAATGCGGAGATTGAACTGAAATTCTGCTTCCTGAATTTGTAACAAGGGTAAGGGAATTAATGAGATTAACGGGACTTCAACTCGAAACAGTTTTTCTTGGCGATCGCTGGGATCAATTTGTCGATACAAAAAAGTGACCATCTTTAACTTCAGCGAACCGGATAGTTTATCTAGGGCTGCATTTTCATTGTCCTGGGAAGGAACATTTTCAACCGGTTCGAGTCCATAGTCTGTCATAAACTCGACAAAACGCTGGGCTGTATAAAAGTCAGCCTCTAGGGTGGAAATAAGCGGTTGGGATAAGAGTTTTCCTAAATCAATAATCTTCTCGTCATCGATGATGGTCATAATGGTTTGGCTCCTTCTTTTCCTGGTTCATTCCATCTTTGCGGTTAACTATCTTTGTGCTTTATGCAAGCTTTCTCCTTGTTCGGTAATACTCCATTTATAGCTATCCATTTTCACCGTCATTTTCAAAGAGGAAATGCTTTGACTGGGTAGTTCTCTTAAAAAACTGGGTTTCATCATAATCTCTGCATGAGGAACCACCCCTGCATATTGTTGAATGAGTTCTCTGGTCTTACTTTCTGCTAAATTATCTTTTACCTTGCTAAATGCTTTTTTGACTTCATCGTTTAAAGTGTAAATGATATCTTGTTTAATCGCTTTAAAATTTTCTGGCAAAGCCTCTGCTTGGCGGTAAAAATCTTCAGCTTGGTCATAGGTATATTGGATTGAATGTTGAATATCTGGATGTTTCAAAATACCTTCTAGTAGTTTTTCTTCAACAACTTTTTTGACTTCTTCTAGGGAAATTTGGTGATTACCACGCAAATACAATTCTTTACAAGTCTTAAATAATTTTTGTGTGATAATCTGAATCACACTCTTCATATATTCCTCGTTTTTAAGTTGTTCTCTGACTTTATTCCATTGGTTTTTTATATTCTGTATTGTGGACTGTTTGGATTGCTCTAAGTCACTTTCGTCTGTGGGTGATGCAGCCGTACGCTCGTTGAGCCAATAGTTAAGCTTATTAGATTTGAGAAATTCAGCCAGCTTTGCTTGCATCTCATCAGTCGCTTTATCAACCATTTCTGTCGCTAGTTCTTGACACCGCGCCCATGTCATTTCTACATCAAAACCAATGGCTTTATCATACAGGTCGGTTAGGGCAAATGCTAACTCAAATTCAATCTCTTTTAAAACACTAGCGGGTGCCTCAAAGTTATTGAGAAGGTTTTCATTACTGTTTCTATATTGTTTATATTTACGACTAATCTGACTCGCATATTCATTAGATAAGTCTTGTGCTGTTACTAAGTCAACAAGAATGGAACCGATAACTTTTCTAAGTAGCATATCAATACTTTATAGATTGGGGTTGACGAATAGAATAATATAGCAGTTACCATACTTGTGAGAGACAAAGGTAATCGCTTTGAGGCAGAAGGCAGGAGGCAGAAGTTAGGTGTACCTCATGAGTCCGAGAAATGCTATAGATAATTGAGACTTGTTTTATGATGACAGTAATTTCAAAGCAAGGATTAAAAAGAATTATAACTTTTCCAAACTGTTTTATCCTATCTTTAAATTGCCACAAAAATCTCTATTTCACTATAAAAAAAAGAGAAAGATTCTTTGTTACTTTTCCTCATTTTTCACAATAATCAGTGATTATCCATTATCCATAATTGGAATCTCCGAGAATAGCTAATTTGAAATTGAATTCATGAGAGAGTACCATAAGCAGCAATCTATTTAACTTTAAATAAATTACTGCTTACTCTTAGTTGAATTAAGCAACAGTAAATTCAGGAATAATTAAAGTAACTGTTTTTGATGCCTTTAGGTCAGCACACTCAAACTTGAGTTTGATTCGCTGTACTGGTTGAGATCCAGAGGCTTCAGCTTTCTTAAGCTTAACAGTGAATTCTATATTCCCATCTTCATCGGTATTCCCTTTAATTGGTGTTTGTGCATCGTTTGTAATATTGTTAGTTATGTCTGTTGGCACGGCCGTCGAAGCAGCATCAGCTAACAAGTCGGCACTCCCATCACCATCTACGGGTTTGGATGCGGCTGTGACCGTAATTTCTTTATTGTCAGCACGCATTGCTTTTTCATCAAACAAGATAGCCGTTACCAGCAAAGACTGCTCACCATTTGTGGGATCACTCGCAACTAAAGTTGAAGGGACGACTTGTATATTGGCTTTAGTAGCAGTGGGGGTAATACTATCCCCTAATATGTTTAGCACTTTAGCTAAACCGGCTGGCATATCTTCTTGTCCGGCATGAACATGAACATCCATTGTGTACTCAACGGAGTATTTAGATTCCGCAGTTGCTTTAGAATCCTTTTTACTGGAGTAACTCGCCTCAAAGTTCGCTTTCGCAGACACAGGACCCCAGCCAAACTTGACCTCAGCACTTCCTTTAGCTGCCGTTTCTTCCTGAGTTGAATTTTCTTGATAAGTGGATGAAGAAGCGTTAATACTGGCTTTGAAATCGATCGTCACCTCATCCACTGCCAAGTAAGGAATGGGCAGAATGGTTAATAAGGGGACGATCAGTTTTGCTTCTCGCCCATCAGCATAATAGATAAACTCCACTTGAATCGCTTTACGATTATCTGGAGGGCCAGTTAAACCCACATTCTGGATAAAGTCGATGGTTGTCTTGGCTGACTGTGCCTGAGCATCCACGGCAGCCCCTAATGGACCACCAATTAAAGAGGAAAAGGGAATACCCTGCAAGGCAGCAGTTGCTACCTTGGACGGTGTGGTATCAATCGCTGGCATAGTAATTTATCCTTCGTATTTATGTTGAATGTACAAAGTTAGGGCATTAAAGATCGTTTAGAGAACAATCTTTAATTAAGGTAATGTTGGGGGAGGCATCTTTTCAGATAACCGTTATCCCAAGAGAAAAAATTTTGAGAGGGATCTTGATTGCTCTTATTGTCTGATCATTCAAAAATCAGAGAAAATGTGCCGTTTCAGGCTTTGGAGGGAACTAACTATTATTAAACCATTACTTAGGGAAACAAATTCCAATGTTTGGGGATTTAAACATAAAACTTTACAGATTATTCGATAATCTATTGTTATTTCACCTGCTATGGATAGAGTAAGATTAAAAGCTAGGATGAACTAATAGTATTATGTTCAAGAAATGCCCGAATTTTTGCCCCTATGTTTTCTTGTTCTAGATAAGCTTCGGCGACTTCTTGTAATAAGGATTTCCCCCGATCAGGTCGTTTAACACATAGGTTCGGATCATCGATTTCCTCTGAAATCGGTTCACCGAGGTACTGGTTTTTGGGGGACTTTTCAGGTTCTCTGAGGGTGTTTCCCCTGTCTCCTTTAAACGCTTGGTTTAAATCAAAGTCAAGTCGTAAATAATTATAGGGGTTTTCTGTGGACACACTTCTCAAAAATTCTTGACAAATGGCTTCTGTATTTTGAGATCCTGGATCGAGAAAAATATGAGGAAGATGTTTAATAATCTCCAATAAACTCCACTTTTTAATATTATCATAAGTGAAAACTTTGGTGGTTTTTCCTGTCCCAACAGATAGGACAGAAATGTTATTGAGATTACTGTTTTTTTCTGTGACTAAAAGATGAGCGATCGCCGATAAAGAGGGATTATTTGCAGATACCCCTCCATCAATGTGAGGCAAAAGTTTTCCATCAGAATAGGGCAAAGGATAAGCGGAGAAAAAGGTGGGGGCTGCTGCGGAAGCAACACAAAGTTGCCATACTTCTATATCTTTAAACCAACAATTATCTTGCTCTACCCGATTACTAGCAAACCACGTGGTATTCCGACTATAAGTATCATAAGCAGGAATAAAAAGAATGGGATTTTTGATCTCATTAAATTTTACTGGTTTTCCTTGTTCATTGACTAATTTTTCCTGCAAAACTTTGGCTAACCCTTTTCCTTTTTGATTAGGATATAAACCGAATTGACCGGATAAATTTTGGGGGATGAATTCGAGCAATTGTCCCCATTTTCGCTGAAATCGGGTTCCTTTATCAAAAATCATTTGTGTTTGATTTTGATACAATTCAATCAGTTGATTAGCACTCATTTTAGAGGCGATTCCTGCTGCTAAAATGGAACCGGTAGAGGTTCCTGCCACTACATCAAAATAATCATGTAATTTTAGAATGGGCTGATTATTTTTCTGGCAGTAAAGTTCAAGTTGATGTTCAATTTCTTTGACAATAGTTGCTGAAATCATTCCTCGAACACCACCACCATCTAAACTTAAAATTTTGAATTGTTTTTGATGGGAACTGTTCATAATTGTCTCCTGGCAAAATGCTAAAATTGATAATCATCTTCCTCAGTTTTGCCTTCTGTGGGTTCTAAGGAATTGAAATTATCTAGATTTTTAGGCTGAAATTGATTGTCTATGTTGGTAACACTATCTTTAGCTGATTGTTGATTAAGGCTCAACAATTCGCCATAGTTTTCTTCTGGGGATTTTGTTGAGACTAAGGGGTTAACATTATCTGAACTTTGAGGTTTAAATTGGTTTTCTGTGTTAGTTATAATATCTTTAGCTAATCGTTCACTAAATCCCACTACAAAGGCCACTGAATAAAAAGATAACCAGCGTAAATCTTGGCGTTTTTCGTCATTCGTGTAGCGAAATTGTAAAGGGAGAATTCCTCCCGCTAACAGTGCGTAAATCAAAAGCCCAAATGTTCCACCAATCATGGGTTTACATAAACCGACTAAAATGGGTGTTAGAGATTCTTGAAGTTGCTTTTCATCTTGAACCTCACGATATTTACTCAATCGAGACAAAATACTAATAATGCTGCCAGTGGAACCTCCAACAAAACATAAGATTGCTAAGGTAATCATCATTTCATAGTCTTTTTTATATATATCAGGTAAGTCATTCGTTCTGGCTGATATATCATCAACAACAATTCCTTTTTCTTCTAGGTGTTTTTCGGCTACACTGGCACTAGAATACACTGCAACAGGCACACCGATATAAAGAGGAAAGGCTAAGAATAACCCTAATAACAGTTTAAAAGAAACACTAGATTGAAGACGAAAATTTTCCCAAAAGTTAATCAACCCTGCTGTGACTCTATTTTCTAATTTTCTGATGGTAAATTCTGCATTCATCCGCAGTTTTTTAGCGAGAGTTTTTCTGTTTGAAGATTGCACAGACTGAATGGCTAACTGAAGATTACTCAATAATCCTTTAAGTTCTGATTGGTTCTGATCATTGTTGAGAAAATTATGAGAACTGGACAACTTTTTTACTTTCTGCACAATAATAGAAATATAGGCAATTTCTTCTTGTGTCTCGTCCGTTAATTCTATTTGAGGATTACTAATTAGATGGGCGATTTTAGTTAACAATTCATCGATTTGAGACTCTATCCCATCAGAAACCAAAGTAGTCTTTCCCTGATTTAAGGTTTTACTGTTTTTCAAAGTCTCTGCTGTATTTTCCACTGTGCTTGTGGTTATCATGGTAATGCCCCTCTATGCTGCACTTGATATCTGGAAAAATGGATAGGGAACTGTTAGGTTAGGTAAGGCAAAAATATCTATGGTTAATGGTCCATTCCTTGCCTCAAAAAAAATAGGAAATTAATAAATCCAGCGAATATGGCCAGGGCGAAGATCCAAGTGGACAAACCCTTTTTTGGCACCATAACCTAAAGCTTTATTTTGCCACGCGGTTTTATCTAACCAGTCTTGGAACTGATAAACATCCCCTTGTACGGGTCGAATATCGGCGGCTTTACCATAGAGATGCTGAGAGTTACTGGCTCCACCAACAGCACGGTTGATGGCGGGGGGACGATACCATGAGGTGACGATAATAGGCGATCCCCAAGCTTCTCTTACTTTGTCTAATTCTTGGGCCAACGTAAAGACATTTTGCTTGATGGTGTTATCGGTGGGGATGCGTCGGCGATCTTGATGGGCGACTTCTCCCACACTAAAATATTTAGACACTTTAGCCTGAAAGTCATTCCAGTTGATAGACTGCCAGTTTTGAGGGACAGAGCCATCACTAGACTGTTCGATAGAGTTGATGAACTGTTGTTCGACAGGTTCATGTTCTTCTGTGTGATCTTCCCAGGGCAGTTGCCAATGACCTGACCAAATATACCAAGTCCCTGCACCATAGTCTAGTTCTACTTTGTAGTGACCTTGTTCGGCGGGGGTATGGTTGAGAATTTTATAGGTTTTACCCACATGGACAGCTACTTTTTGGTCATCTAATAGTTGAGACGATTGGGCAACTACTTTTTTGAGACAGGTTTCTTTGACTGCTTTTATGGTACAAATGCCCGTTTGAACTTTATTTGAGTCGGGTTTTGTTTGGAGAAATAATTTTTTTTCTGCTTCTCGTCTTCGTTTTAATCCTAATAATTCATGGCCTCTATTATCTTTACACCAACGGGGAAATTCTTGGGCCGCGCCTTGATAATCTGATTGATTAAGTTTTTTGAGTAAGGTGCTAGTATGCAAGTTGCCTTGTCCCACATTAAAGGCAAAGGAAACTAGGGCATCAAATTGATTTTGAGACAGGGAAACTTTAACTTCGCTGCTAACTGCTTTTTCAAAGCGTTCCACATCTTTTCTTAATAAGTTTTCTGCTTCTGTTTCAGAAATACACTGACCGGAACGAACATCAGATCCCGTATGTCCATAGCCAATGGTGGCAACGCCTCCTGTGTCAGCGTAAGTCGTTAAACGACACCCTTCAAATTCCTTAATCAAATTGATGCCTTGTTGACTGATTTTCATGATAAATATCCTCGCGATCTTAACGTGAATCAATTGAATGGTGAGCCATTCAATTGATATTTAGAAATTTAGTATTACCCCTAAATGTTAAGGTTGCTTAGGTTGCTTAGGTTGGTTAGGTTTCTTATACTTAAAAGTATGACATAGATAGAAGCTATAAACGATTAAAAATTGCAAAAGAATGTTTATTTTTGTGAATTTTTTGGAGTTTTTATTAGGTGCTTTTGTATCAAAAATGCTTAGAATAGTAGTGACAGATTTTTAGTCGCTAAAGTTTAACTCTAATTTTAGATTAACTAATCTGGGGGGAATTTGATTGTCAGTCATCAAAAGAAATATTAGTAATGAAACAATCACAAAAAGTATTTAGACTATCCTTATTTTTCTGTATTTCTAGTTTTTTGCTGGTAATTTTTACCAGTTATAGTTACTGGCGAGAAAGACATCACATCTTAACAGAGGCTAAAAATAACGCGAAACAAGCAGCAGTTCAAGCAGCTAAACAAATCGATGGTCACTTAGTTAAACTGAAAAATAGTGCCACCTCTATTGCTAATGATCTCACATCAGGAACCTTAAAAAAAGAGCAACTTTTAGATAGGTTACGCAACACAATGGAGGAAAATCCTGAATTTTACGAAGCTGGTGTTGCTTATGTTCCCTATGGTTATGATTCCAACATTCGACTTTATGCTCCCGTTTATATTCGCGAAGAAGGAAAAATTAAACCTGGTGTTTATATTCGTCAAGACGTAGATAAGTTATACGACTACACTAACAAAGATTGGTATAGCCTTCCTTTGCGTCAAGGAGCAACTTGGGTAGAGCCTCACTTTGGCGTGGTGACCCAAACTCTGATTGCAGAGTTTGGGACTCCTTTCTATCGACTCGATCCTACCACGAAAAAACAAATTCCAGGGGGTGTCGTTTATGCTAACTATTCTTTAGATAATTTAAAACAGTTTATGACTTCCCTCAAACTGGGACAAACGGGCTACGGATTTATTTTTTCTAAGCAAGGAAAATTACTATATCATCCCAACACTGATTTAGTTACACAGAAAAAAAATATTTTAGAACTTCCAAGAGTACAGCAATCCGAAAAGTTACAAACAACCATAGAAAAAGTAACTAAACAATCTCAACTAATGGTTATTGATTATTATGATGAATTAACAGGACAAAATGCTTGGCTCTTTTTTGAACCCATTCCTTCAACAGATTGGTTCTTAGGGGTGGTGTTTATCAAAGACGAAATTTTAGTGAATACTAACACTCAACAATATAAACTAAAAATTATCATTTTAGGACTGATTGTCTTTTTCTGTTTTCTAAGTATACTTCTTTTTAAAATTTATCAGGGGACTGTTAAAAGTTTCTGGTTACTGTCTGGTTCTAGTTCTATCTGCTTGACTATGGCCATCATTTCTATCTGGTTAATGGAGGTAACTGATCATAAAATCAATGAGAGTAAACATCGTCAAGATAGAATCGTTCTGTTTCTTGAAGCCAGTTTAAATAAGTTCTTAAACTCTCGTTCTGAATCTATCGATCAAGCACAATCACCTCGATATATTCCCACAGGAATTTTTATTCAATCTCTAGAATTTCAAGGGGCAAATGATATTTTTGTCACGGGTTATATTTGGCAAAAGTATCAGAAGAAAGTTGATGATAAGATATCTAAGGGCTTTATTCTTCCAGAAGCCATTGATCCTAACATTGATAAATACTACTATCATCAAGAAGAGGATTTGGAGGTGATTGGTTGGTATTTTGAAGCAAAGTTTCGTCAGGAATTCAATTATTCAAAATATCCTTTTGATTCTAAGCAAGTTCGTCTAAGATTATGGCATAAGGATTTTTATAAAAACGTTATTTTAACTCCAGATTTTCAATCATACGACTTAATTAATCCGGTTTCTAAACCTGGTTTGGAAGAAAACTTTGTGCTTCCTGGTTGGAAAATTCAAGGAAGTTTTTTTGAATATCATCTCAATAATTACAATGTAAATTTTGGAATCAATAACTATGTGGGACAAAAAAAATATCCTGAACTTTATTTTACGGTAACCCTTCAAAGAGATTTTATTAATATTTTTATCAACAACCTTATGGTTCCCATAGTTATTGCTTTATTACTGTTTTTAGTGCATTTACTGATTCTTAAAGACTCTGGTTCCTTGGACATTGTAATAGCTTGTAGTGGGTTTCTTTTTATTGTGATTCTTGATCAAATTAATCTTCGTAGCAGGATTCTAGCAGGAGGAATTCTTTATCTAGAATATTTTTACTTTATTTTATATATTTTTATTATAGCAGTGGCAATTAATTCTATTTTGTTTAGCAAAAAGCATAAGATTCGTTGGGTTCAATATCAAGAAAGCCTCATTCCTAAGTTACTTTACTGGCCGGGAATGCTAACTTTATTATTAGTATTTACTTTATTGATTTTTTAGGGTTCTAAATCATGTCTAAAAATGAGCGATCGCTATCTGATTTTTACTGATAATTAGTATTTATGTTATAATAATAATTGGAAAATGAAGGAGAAAATAATAGGATAAAATGACAAACTTTACCATAAAAGACTTAGAAACCTTTCAATCCAAATATCCTGACTATCAAATGGAATTAGTAGAAGGAGACATTGTGATTATGAGTCCCTCTGGATTAGAATCAGAAGAAGTAGGCACAGAAATTGCTCGTCTTTTGGGCAACTGGGTACGTCCGAGAAAGTTAGGCCGAGTGATTGGTTCAAGTGCTGGTTTTATCTTACCCAATTCTGATCTACGTGCGCCAGATGCTTCTTTTATTAAAGCGGAAAAATTAAAACAAACAACGGAAAATTATGCCGAAGTTGTTCCTGATTTAATCTTTGAAGTTAAATCAAAAAACGATAGTTTAAAGAAGTTAAGAGAAAAGATAGAAGAGTTTTTAAGTTTAGGGACAACGGTTGGGGTTTTAGTTGATCCCAGACAACATACAATCGAAGTTTATCGCCTTAATGAAACAACCATAACCCTCCATGATGGAGACATTTTCAGCGTATCAGAAATCCTTCCAGGTTGGGAGTTTCCTGTGGCTGACATTTGGGCCCCAGAGTTTGATTAAAGTAAAGATAATCGTTTTAATACTTGTAAATGTTGGTCTACTGAAGCGAAGGTATTAGCTAACATCATGCCACTGGCCGCCACTGCTGGCAAACCAATACCCGGAAAAGTAGAGTCACCGCAACACCATAAACCCTCTATGGGCGTATTGGGACCCGGAAACAAGGCTTTTCCTGCTTGGATAGCCGGTCCATAAGAACCCCGATAACGACGCAAAAACCGTTCATGGGTTAGGGGAGTCCCTACCAAAGAAACAGAAATACGACTGCGGATATCAGGGATAATACGTTCTAATGCTTGCCACATCACTTGACTTCTGGCTTCTTTTTGTTGCAGATAAGGGTTACTATTGCGCTTTAGTTGCGACCAAAGTTCGTAAGGTTCGTTACCTGGGGTGTAAACATGAATGGTGTGTTTTCCTGGAGGGGCTAAACTGGGATCAAGTAGGGACGGAATAGAGACTAAAACCACGTTTTGAGGGGCAGTAATGCCTTTTTCCCAGTCATTGACGATAATATGATGACAGGGTAAGTCTGAAGGTAAGTTAGTCCCGTCAATACCCAGATGAAGGTGCAGAAAACTCTCACAAGGGGGTGTCTTTTGCTTTTGTTGTCGCCACTGTTGCGATACCGCATCTAAAGGTAATAGTTTCAGGGTGTCCCAAACCGACGCATTAGAAATAACACCACGAGTAGCGGTTAAGGTGTCACCGTTGCGTAGTTTAACCCCAATGGCTTGATTGTTTTTGACTAATATTTGTTCAACGTGGGCGTTTAACCGAAGTTTTCCCCCATTTTTGGTTAACCCCCGCACCAAAGCATCTACTAACGCCCCACTTCCCCCCACTGGATAATCTAACTTGACCCCAGGCCGATACCAGTCAGCAAACATAAAGGCCATTTCGGCCGCGCTGGTTCCGGTAGCTGGAAGTCCAGACAATAGGAAGCATAATAAGTCTAACCAATGCTTAATAAAAGGATCACTGATTACTTCATCGACAATATTACTAAACGGTCCAGTTAGTTTCAAAACTTGGCTACTGTTTCGTAGCAACTGAGGTGCAAACTTAGCGACGGTTAAGACAGCATTCCAGTCAAAACGAATGGCTGCCGGGGGAAGGGCAATACTCGCTTCTGCTAACGGTTTCATCACCTGTTGCAACTTGCGCCATTGTGCAACTGTTTGGGTTCCTCGTAGTTGTTGTAAGATATCACAAAATTGATCGGCCCCAACGGAGGTGTTAAAGTTGCCTTCGGGTAAGTAACACCCCCAAGTATCATAGTTGAGGCAAGGTAAGGGTTCCCCAATAGCCTCTAAGACTTGTTTTAAGGGGTTAGGTGAGGGATGATAGGAAAGGCCAGAGTATAGGGAAGGGCCTGAGTCAAAAATAAACCCATCCCGTTGAAAACGATGGGCGGCCCCTCCAGCAATGGTATGACTTTCACATACAGTAACATCTAGGCCATAGTGGGCTAACAAAGCGGCACAACTAAGGCCACCAATACCACTACCAATAATAATAATTTCTGTGTTAGACATCGTTAATAATAATAATGAATAATTAATTATTTTACTTGTAGGGTGGGTAAGAGGAAATCATTTTCGGGATAATCAAAGAATTTTCAATGTTTGCCTAACATTATGATCATGATTATGAGAAAGAAGGTGGGCAATATTTATTGTTCAATCTCATAATCCTCTATCAAGTTAATTGACAAGTAATATTGCGACTTTTATTGATAACTTTACCAATAATTTGACTATCAGTGTAACCAGATCGGATTAATTCTTGCAAACAGTGATCAGCATTTTCTTCAGAAACGGATGCTAATAAACCACCAGAGGTTTGCGGATCAAATAAAAGAGGATAATTAGGGTTATTTTCAATGTTTTGGTTTCCTGTTAAATAAATTTTGGTTTCTAAATTTTTCGGGTATAAAGAACTATGAATGCCTTGTTCTGTGGTTTCTATTGCTCCTGTTAAAATAGGTATTTTATCTAAATTTAAGTCTACGGATACTTGAGAAGCTTTCATCATTTCTAGTAAATGACCTATTAAACCAAATCCTGTTACATCGGTACAGGCATAGGCTTCACATTGTAAAAATATTTCTGAGGCTTTTTTATTAGAAACTAACATGGATTTAATAGCATTATCTATCCAGTTTCCTTTCGTTTTGTAAATCATTTCTGCTGCTAATAAGGTTCCGATTCCTAAAGGTTTGGTTAGAATGAGTTTATCATTCGGTTGCATCCCACTTTTTTGTAGAATTCGATTCGGTAAAACAAAGCCATTACAGGATAACCCAAAGCCTAATTTTTCTCCTTGTAAGGTATGTCCTCCAATTAAAGAAATTTCGTATTGATTTAAAATTGTTAGGCATCCTTGTAATAATTGATATAAAATTTCTTCTACAATAGAATCAACTCCATAAGGTAAGGTAATTAGAGCAGAAACACTATGAGGTTTAGCTCCCATTGCCCATAAATCACTTAAACAATGATTCGTTGTAATCTGTCCAAAAATGAAAGGATCACTGACAAAACTGGGTAAATAATCGATGGTTTCTAATAATAGTTCTTGTTCACTAATATCAATTATTGCTGCATCATCAGGCGCATTTAAACCAATAATAATATTTGGGTTTTGATTGATTTCTAATCTTTGCAAGGTCTTGGTTAATACAGAACTTCCGACCTTAGATGCACAACCATTACAAGGCATAAAATTATTATCTTTAACTTGTTTTCTTTCTTGCCTATTTTTAAAATTAAGAATAGAGGGAAGTATATTACTTTGTTGCTCAGATTCCATACTAGAAAAATCTTTAAACCTATCCATAAACTTACGATCAATATAATCTTTCCAAGTCCATAACCAAGATGCTTCTAACCCTAAACCATCCCAGGAAGCGATCGCTGTTTTTTTCCCAGTACCAATCAAACTTAAATAAAATTTTTGAGGATGATAAGCTTTTAATTTCTTTTTTAAAAGAATCGATTGTAAGTTATTAAATAAAGGTTCACCTTGACGTACGGCAAAAACCCCTGCTTTGGGTCTATTATAGTTCTGCATCGTTGCAATATCTCCTGCAGCGAAAATATGAGGATGAGAGACAGATTGTAAATAATCATTGATTAAAATAAATCCTTTTTGATCGGTACTGATTCCAGTTTTTTCTATCCACTGAGGTGCAGAAGCTTGAGTGACTAAAAATATCCAATCTGACTCGATATTTAGATCGGAATTACAAGTGATTGTATAATGATGAGGAGAATTAGGAGTTATTTTGATAACGGTTTCATTAAGATAAATATTAGTGTCATTGTCTAGTAAAAGAGATTGGACTCGTTGACTAACCCAACGATTATGACCTGTTAATAAACTATTTCCTTGATGAATTAAATTGATGGTTAAACTATTGACATTTTCTAAAATATTGGTTAGACAAGTTTTCATATTAAAGGCTAATTCAACACCCCCTGCACCCCCTCCAACAACAGTTAGTGTATAGGGTTGTTTAGGATGAGTTTTAATCGTTGCTTTTATTTTTTCCCATGCAGTTAAAAATTGACTAACGGGTTTAGCCGGAATAGCATAATCTGAAGCTCCTAAAATTGAACTTTTTTGAGGAACACTACCGATATCAATAGATAAATAATCAAAACTAATCGGGGGATGTTCTTCACAAATAATCTGTTTATTTTTTAAGTCTAAATTAATAACAGTATCTAGATAAAAAGTAGCTTGAGCAAAATGAGCTAAACTTCGTAAATCAATATGGGTTTCCTCAAAATCATAAAAACCAGCCACTTGACCCGGTAACATACCCGAATAAGGAGTATGGGTTCTATCAGTAATTAGGGTTAAACGTACCCCAGGAATTGGGTTCATTCCCCATAGTTTTAGAACAATAGCATGACTATGACCCCCACCAATTAAAACCAAATTATCCGTCAATTGTGTTAGATTAGATTTCATGAGAAACTAATGATTTATAACCACCTACTTATTTTATTTTAATCAATTCAGGAGATAAAAGTGTTAAAAATTATTATGATATTAGGCTTAATAATAATGAATTGGGCTATGATGATACCATCGGCTCAAGCTGAGTTTTGTCGTCAAATTAATGGTCATCGAGTGTGTATTGTTAAGATCAAACGCAGTGCTAAGAATTATTGGGAATATCGTGCTGCGGTTAAAATTGATCAAGAAACAAGACCTATCGAAATTTATGATTGTCGTCAACGTCATCGTATTACTCAAGAGGGTAATATTATTCCCTTTAAATCGGATGGAGTGGGTAAGTTAATTTGTCGTGTTTTAAATCGGTAAATTCTTTATTTCTGATTGAAGTATAATATTTTCAAGTATTAACTCCCAACTCATAATGACATATCGTATTGTGATTGAACCAAAACAAAAACAGGGGGATATAATTCACCTAACCTCTGAACAAAGACATTACTTGAAAAATGTTTTGCGGTTAAAACAAGACAGTCAATTTATTGTTCTCGATGGTCAAAATCATACCTATGTTGTTCAACTAAATAACGATAACGGTCAAATTATCGAATCTTTAAATGAACAAAGGGAATTACCTATTACTGTGACTTTAATGATAGCTTTACCGAAAGGAAAAGGGTTTGATGAGGTTATTCGGAGTTGTACAGAATTAGGTGTTAATACTATCATTCCTATTATTAGTCAACGCACTGTATTAAAACCTAGTCCTCATAAATTAGAACGTTGGCGTAAAATTGTTAAAGAAGCAACAGAACAATCAGAAAGACAAGTTGTTCCCATAATTAGGGAACCAATTTCTTTTTCAGACGCATTAAAAAACACAAAATCAACTAATCAAAATAATTATATTTGTGTAGCACGAAAAGAAGCAAAGCATTTACTTAGTTATCTACTCGAAGAAACAAAAAATTCTATTACCATTGCTATAGGATGTGAAGGAGGTTGGACAGAGCAAGAAATAAATGAAGCGGTGACTTTCGGGTTTATTCCTGTTAACCTTGGTTCAAGAATTCTTCGCGCTGTTACCGCACCTTTGGTATGTTTATCCTTAATTGCTTCTGTTCTAGAAAAGTCTCATATAGAAGAGTAAAAAAAACAATCATTTTTTAGATTCTAATTATTTTTGATTTGACCATTTAATTAGTCTTATCCAATGTTGAAAACGATGAGCAATTTCTGAATAAGGAATTAGGGTTTGAGATACAGCATTGAGAGGAGTAGGTTGAATTAGATTAGGAAGCTTTTCATTTAATTTGCTTCGCAATAATATCATACTATTAAATAATATCATCAGCCAATTAGTACGAGGGGAAAGATAAGCATTTAAGTCCGTAATTGCATGACCTTCTTTAACTTGCTTTTCTGAATATTTCGGTAAAACAATATCAAGATTATTATTTTCTTCTTGAAGTAATTGATTGAGTACCCAAACATCATTAAAAGCTGCTTGACACCCTTGGCCTAAACGAGATGACATTGCATGTGCAGCATCCCCTACCAACACAACTTTTCCTTCTCTATCATGATAACGATTACATTTGGTTTGTATCACAGAAGAAGGACGTTTTGTAATAAATTGTTCAGCTTGTTCATTAGTCAATTGTAATCCGGGTAACAAAACATCTTTTACTATTCTTTGAAATTCATTTGCATTAGTAATTTCTGGTGGATTTTGATTTAATTTTGATGAAGTTTTATCCCAAAAAATTAATAAACAAATCTGATTATTAACTTCAGGAAGAGCAGCACCTACAATATAGGTTGAATTCTCTATTTGTCTAAATCCATAGCTAGTTTCTGGTTCCATAAAGTCAGGTTTAGGAAGGTGTAAAACTTTCCAATTAGTGTTAAAATAGGACTGTTCAAAATGAAATCCAGGTTGAGACATCAAGGATTTTTTGACGACTGAATTGGCTCCATCCGCACCCACTAATAAATCATAAGATTCTTCAATTAAACGATTATCTTTAGACTTTAAAATTATCGTCTTTTTTCTAAAGTTAGTATCAAGACAAGTTGCGTTAAAAACAATTTTAATATTTTTATTACTACATTTTTCTAATTCTTCTAATAAGGTAATGCATAAATCATTGCGATTGATTAAAAGGTTACAATCTTCAGGATTTTGATAACGACTAAATGTTTGCCATGTTTCTTTTTTCTGGGAATAAAAACCTGATTTACGCACAGGAATTCCTCGATTTTTAATTGCTTCCCACAATCCATTAATTTGTTTTAATATAGTTTGTCCTCGATGACCAATTCCAATCACAAAAGCTCTTTTTTTATTGTCAAGGAATCTAGGATCATTTCTTTTTTCATAAATATAAATCTCGTAATCATTGCTACGAGATAATAAACAATGTGCAAGCAAAAGTCCCGCAGGACCAGCCCCCATAATCACAACTTTTATGGCCATACCTATCTTTTAACTTATCAGTTTACTAGCTACCCAGTCATTATATAACTTATCCATCAATAAATCGGATTTTGTTATTAGATTTTTAAGCTTTTTTTTATAATTTTATATTGATTTTTATTAAGCAAAAAATAAAAAAGAATAGAACATAAAAATTTATATGCTACTATAAGAATAAATGATCAATTTTTCCCATGTTATTACATCCTGCTAACTTTCTTTACTGGGTTTTAATTGGCGTTGGCGTTGCTTTTTTTCTTCTCATTATTATTTCTGGTGGCGGAGATGAAGGAGGTGAGCTTGACAGCGATATCGACATTAATATTGATAGTAATGGTTTCAACTTAGAGGCCGATGTAGAAGCAGATGTGGACGCTGATATGGGTGGAGAGGGAGATGATGTCAATCCTTTTCAGATATTAACTTGGTTTGGATTAGGAAAAGCCCCTTTAATGATTTTGTTGGGCATTGATTTTAGTGCTTGGGGAGTAGCTGGTTGGACATTAAATACCCTATTCGGGAGTCTTACTGGTACTATTCCTAATCAGTTTTTTGGGTTAGGAGGTTTAGTCTTTTTTGTTTCGTTATTTATCGGTTTATGGACAGGAAAACTATTATCTAATCCCATCGGACAGATATTTTCTTCCTTTGGAGAAGATGTCAAAAGTGAACGTTTAATTGGCTGTGTGGGAACTGTAACCTCAAAAACAATTCCTTATTTAATCGAAGGAAAAATAGGACAAGCTGATGTCTATGATACCGCCGGTAATTTAGTCACCATTAGTATTAGTTTACCCCATTGGGCTGATGTTATTCCTCATCATGGGCAAGAAATTTTAATTATTGATCGCCAGGAACATAGTTATATCGGAATTAGTAAAGATAGTTCTGATGAAGATAAATGGATTAATCAAACAAACTTACCTAAAGATTGCTAAAAAGAGGTAGAAAAATGAATACTAAATTTGAGTTACAATTGATCCAATCCTTACCCAAAATAAACCTTGATGCTGCTTTCTTTGCTTTAGATGAAATCGATTTATTTGAGCAAGAAAAAAATCAATTAAGAATCTCCCTTAATAAACCTATTTTTGAAGAAGTATTACCTGCTAATTCGCCTTACATCGGGCAAGTGGGAAGCACCCTAAATAGTTTCCCATTTGTGGGAATTTTAGGAAGTATTGGTATTCTGTTATTCCTTTTATTATTAAGCGTTTGGCTGTACACTAGATTTTATGTTATTGCCCCTAATAATGAGGCTTTAGTGAGAACAGGTGGTGTCTTTAAAAAGAGCAAAACTGTTATTTTAAACGGGGGTTGTATCGTCATTCCTGGGTTCCATGAAATCACCCGCGTCCCGTTAAGAGAAATCTCTATTGATGTGGTGCGTTCCGATAAATTAGCGGTGAGGACTCAAGACTATTTACGAGCCAATATGAGAGTCACATTTTATATTTGTATTGCTCAAGAAGAAAAGGACATTTTAGCAGCAGCAGCAAGGTTATCAAAGCAAGGAAAAATATCAGAAAACGATATCAAAGATGCCATCGAAAAACGGGCAGATGATGCCATTCGAGCAGCAGCGAAAAAGAAAAAAATAGCCGAAATAGACTCAGATAAATTAGGGTTTGCTGAAGCCGTATTAAACCTGATTCAACAAGACCTTAAAAAAGTTGGGTTAACCCTGAATAATATTGCTATTTCTGAGATTGAAGAAAGCGATACTTACGATGAAAATAACTTTTTTGATGCTCAAGGGGTAAGACTCAGAACTGAAACCATACAAAAATCAATCCAACAAAAAAGAGAGGTAGAACTCGAAACGCAAGTGGCCATTGAACAACGGGAACTAGAAGCGGAAAAACAAACCCTAGAAATTATTAGGCAAAAAGAAGATGCTAACTTAACCCAACAAAAAGATGTAGAATTTTTACGAGCGCAACAGCAAAGGGAAATTCAAGAAACGAAAGATAAAGAAGCAGCAAAAATTCAGAAAAACCAAATTCTACAAGAACAAGAAGTAGAAGAAGAAAAAATTTCCAAAGAATTGATTATCCAACAAAAACGGATTAGTGTTAACATCGAACTCGAAGAACAAAATAAACAATTAAAAGTTACTCAAACCCTGCAACAACAAGAAACCGAAGTAGCAGAAATTAACCGCAAAAAAATGATTCAAGCATCCCAACTTCAGGCGCAAGCTGAAGTAGCAGCAGCCGAACAACAATCAAAAATTGCTCAACAACAGGCGGCTATTGCTATTGCCAATAAAGAGAAAGAACGGTTCGACTCAGAAGCAGAAAAAGCCCAAGCAGAAGCTGCCGTTATTACCGCCCAAGAAGTAGAAAAAGCCCAACGAGAACAACAGTTAGTGGTTATTTCTGCCGAACAAGAAGCCCAAAAAATTCGCATTTCTGAGCAAAACGTCGTAGAAATTGACGTATTCCGCCGTCGTCGTCAAGCAGAAATAGCCCGTCAAGCTGCCGAGTTAGAAGCGGAGTCTATTCGCACCTTAGCGGATGCCAATAAGTATAAAATGTTGGCTGAAGCCGAAAGTAAACAAGCTCTCATTGAAGCTGAAAATGCCCTGAGTAACGCAAACAGGACGGCTGACCTCATAAAAGACCTCTGGCCAGAATTAGCCCCCCAATTACCCAGTATTATTGGCTCATTAGCCCCACAACCTGGGGTGTTAGGAGATGCCAAAATTTATGCCTTTCCAGGGTTAAACGGTAATAATGGCAATGGAACCGGAGATATTAGTAAATTAATGTTATCAACCAGTGGTTTAACCTTGATGAATTCTTTATTAGATGAAGGAAAATTAGGCACATTTATTAAGCAAATTAAAACCGCTTTAAATGCCGAGGAAACAGGAGAAAATAAGGAAGAAAAAAAGACTAATGTTTCTAAATCTTCATCTATAGTAACCCCTCAAGAACAAACTATTTCCACAGAAGAACAAGAAGAAGATAACTTATCTTTTCTCAATGATTTCCCTCAAGAATCCTAAAAAAGTCGGGTGGGTTAGACAGCTATATGTTAGTGAGAAAATTAGCAGTAGGATTTAACACTGTTAAATCCCTACAAGGTGATATTTGTAGGGACATAATATTATTATGTCCTCATTGGTTCTCATATATCATTCCTGATTGCTATAAGAGAAATGTAACAATCCGTCGTAACCCACCATTTTAGTCCCAATAATCCACTCCTTATTCTTGTTATCCTATCAAATAAGTTTGGCATTATGTAGTAAACTAACAATATCATATTCATACCAGGACACTCTTAAATGATTGCACAATCTACACCTAAAAAACAGATTATTTCTTTAGATAACTATCGTAAATTAGAAGAAATTTCAGAATTCAAACATGAATATCATGATGGAGTTATTATTCCTATGACTGGTGGAACAATTAATCATAATAGAATTATTCGTAATCTTATTTATTTATTAGTAAATGCGAATAAAAATAAAACTTACGAAGCATTTTCTAGTGATCTTAGAGTTTGGATACCTGAATATAAAAGAGGGGTTTATCCTGATGTAATCGTGATTTTAGGAGATGCTATTTTTAACGAAAACCGACAAGATGAAATTATTAATCCCTGTCTTATTTGTGAGGTTTTATCTCCATCAACTTCAAGTTATGATCGAGGGGATAAATTTTTATATTATCGTTCTATCCCTTATTTGAAAGAATACGTTTTAATCGATCAATCAAATTATTTTATTGAACATTATACCAAAACAGAAAATGAACAATGGTTATTACAAGAGTATCATAATAAAGAAGATGTTATTAAATTCAATTCTATTAACGTTGAGGTTAAAATTAGTGAGATTTATGAAAATATTTCTATCAGAAAAGATCAATAATAGAAGATTGTTGAATCAATTATTGATCTCCTCGAAATGATCATCTATTCATAATAATGCTCGAACTTATAAATTAAACTCTTCTAACGCAGGATGAAAGTTACTATTTTCGTGAGTAGGACGACTTAATTTTATTAAAGCAAATCTTTGTAATGGTTTCAGGTTTTTCCACTGTTCTAGAGTAATTTCTTTATTAAACTCTGCTGCTTTTTCTTGAATTTCTACAGGAATATAATTACTATCTAACCAGGGAGGATTATCATCAATGGGTAAATTTTTAGCAGGATTTCCTGTTTTTTCAGTGATTAAAGTTTGCACAAAATTGTGATACAGTTGTGCTTCTTCTGGGGTTTCACAAGCCATATTGATTAAGACTTTTTTTTCTTCAGAGGTGAATTGATTCCAGTGCATTAATTTCAGTTTGACCCCACAAGTATCTAACTTGAGACGGACAATCATCGGGATACAACGTAAAGACTCAACAAATTCTTGCTCAAATTGAAAAAAATGATCCATAATAATTAATATTTACAATGTGTAACAGTCAAACTAAAATATAACTCGCTGGTTATCAATATATTCCTGTGGCTAATTCTAACGTTTCTGATTCTCTTTTGCGTACCCCTTTATACGATCTCATTGTTCAGCAGAAAGCTAAAATGACAGCGTTTTCTGGTTGGGAAATGCCGGTACAGTTTACGGGTTTGAAACTGGAGCATAATGCGGTAAGAAATGACGTGGGGATGTTTGATATTTCCCACATGGGTAAGTTTACTTTAGAAGGGCAAGGGTTAATCTCTATGTTACAGTCCTTAGTCCCTTCCGATTTAAGTCGCTTAACCCCTGGGAAAGCTCAATATACCGTCTTGTTAAACCCCGATGGTGGCATTATTGATGATATTATCGTTTACTGTCAAGGGGAAGAAAAAGCGGTTATTATTGTCAATGCAGGGACGAAAGATAAGGATAAAAAGTGGATATTGTCGAATTTAGGGTCAACTACGCTTAATTTTACCGATTTATCCTCACAAAAGGTCTTATTAGCCATACAAGGTCCCCAAACTGTAGAAACATTACAGCCTCTGGTTGACTCAGATTTAGCGCAACTATGCTTCTTCGGCCATACAGAAACAGAGGTACTGGGATACCCTGCCTTTATTGCTCGCACCGGATACACTGGAGAAGATGGGTTTGAGGTCATGATCGATCCTGAGGGGGGACAAGACTTATGGCGATCGCTACTTAACGCTGGAGTCACCCCTTGCGGGTTAGGGGCTAGAGATACCCTACGGTTAGAAGCAGCCATGTCTTTATATAGCCAAGATATTGATGATCATACCACTCCCCTAGAAGCTGGTTTAAAATGGTTAGTACATTTGGACGGTAAGGGGGAGTTTATCGGTCGACAGGTATTAGAAAAACAAGCAGAAGAAGGGGTTAAACGCCGTTTGGTGGGGTTAGAAATGGAAGGAAAGGGGATTGCCCGTCATGGCTATTCGGTGGCTTCTGAGGGCAAAATTGTGGGGGAAATCACCAGTGGAACCCTCGGCCCTACCGTGGGAAAAGCGATCGCCTTAGCTTATGTTCCCACAGAGTTAAGCAAAATAGGAACCACCCTTGAGGTAGAGATTAGGGGAAAATTTTACCGGGCTAAAGTGGTTAAAAAGCCTTTTTATAAGTCGCAAAATCGTTAATTTAGGGAACTCCGAAGCGGGGAATAGGGAACAGAAATTTTTAGATTATTATCTTAAGATAAGTGGATTCTATTTCTAATTCATTCATTATGAAAATTCCCCGTTTATTATGGCTAATATTTGGTATTAGCAGTTTAATTTTATTTTTCTGTGCCAGTTTCCGTCATTGGTTATTTCAATCCAATGCGTTAGATTTAGGTTGGTTTGATCAATCTCTTTATTTAATTAGTCAAGGAAAGTCTCCCATTGTTTCTTTTTCTGAGGATCATATTTTGGGGGATCATGCTGCTTTTATTTTTTATCCTTTGTCCTTATTTTATGTTATTTATCCCAATGTTCATTGGTTATTTTTAGTTCAAGCGATCGCTTTATCTTCTTCTATTTTACCTTTATATTTGTTGGCTAAACAAGCCGATTTAAAAGATAATTTAGCTTTAACAATAGTTGGTGTTTATTTACTCTATCCTTTGATTTTTAATGTCAATTTATTTGATTTTCATTCAGAAGTAATTGCTTTACCTGCTATATTTTGGGCAGTATTAGCAGCAAGATCAAAGAAATTTTTACAGTTTTTTGTTGCTATTATTTTAATTTTGAGTTGTAAAGCAGTTTTATCCTTAACCGTTGCAGCGATGGGAGTCTGGTTATTATTATTTGAAAATAGAAAAAAGTATGGATTCATATCTTTATTTTTAGGCGTATTTTGGTTTATTATTACCACACAATTAATTATCCCTCAATTTAGTGGAGATGAAGTAGCAGCAGTGGGACGTTATTCTTTTTTAGGAGACTCAGTAATAGAGATTATAACTAATTTAATCTTACAACCTAATCTTATATTAAGTCGTCTTTTCACCTTAGCCAATCTAGAATATATAATCTTATTATTTATTCCTATTATTTGGGGTTTATCCCCTCGCTTTCTTAACCCTTTAGTCGCTGCAATTCCCCCATTAAGTTTAAATTTACTAACTGATTATCAACCACAAAAAGATTTAGTTCATCAATATTCTATTGCTATTTTACCCTTTTTATTATTATCAGTTATTGCTACTTTATCCACAAATAAAAGCTTGATTGGTCAACCGAAATATATAATATTATGGTCATTAGTTGCTTTTTTAGTCTTAGGAAAGTATGGTTATTTTACCTCTCGATATTTAGAACAATTTGAAACAGTACCAGCCATGAGAGAAGCAGTTAAATTAGTTCCTGCTGAAGCTAAAGTTTTAACCTCCCCACAAATCTCTCCCCATTTAACCCATCGTACTGTGATTAAATTAGCCATAAAAGATCGAGAACCGATTGATATAAAAGAGTTTGATTATATATTACTCAATACTCGTTATGCAGGTTGGGAAAATTCACAAGACACTGTTAATAATTTGGTTAAAAAACTACAAAATAAATCCGAATTTAAACAAAAATTTTACAAAAATTATGTTATTTTATTTAGTAAAAAATAGCAATAAAAAATTCGTGATCGCTCTTCCTTTTGAATTGTAGTCACATTTCCTACCCATCAATTAATACTATTAATACCATAGATAAAAAAACATTATCTATGTATGCTTCTATACCTAAAATAAGGGGTTGCTTTTTTATCAAAGTATGTTAAATTCTAGAATAATAAAATATTAATTTTTGTAAAAATCATGGACGAATTACTATTAGAACCTATCCAACCCATCGAACCCATTGAACCTATTTTCATCCCTTTTCCTTATCACTATATAGTAGGAACTTCTGGGGATGATACCCTAACCGGAACATCCAAAAATGATCGTATTGAGGGGTTCGATGGCGATGATACCATCATTGGTTTAGGTGGAAACGATACCCTTATAGGTGGAAACGGTGATGATAATATAAGTGGAGGAGATGGAAATGATTTTCTCTATGGTGATGGAGGGAATGACTTTATCACAGGTGGAAATGGAGATGACACCTTTTATGGTAGTAAAGGGAACGACACTTTTGAAGGACAAGCAGGAAAAGACACCGCAAATTATAGTTCTTTAGGACAATCTATCACCCTTTTACCCACAGGAATCGTTCAAAAAGGTGGTGGTTTTGGAAGCGATACTTTAGTGGAAGTTGAAAGAATTATTGCTGATGCTTCTGCTAGTAAGAATACCATTGATACTTCTAGTGCAAGTGCGCCGGTTTCTATCAATGTTAATTTAGAAAAGCAAACCTTAATTGTTAATAATATTCCTGGTGTTGGTACTTTAACTCGAACAGTTATTAACTTTGATGATGTCAAAGGAACGAATCAAAACGATACCATTACTGGGGATAGTCAGGATAATCATTTATTTGGTAATGGAGGGAGTGATACCTTTTTTGGAACAAAAGGAAATGACCTAGTTGACGGTGGGTCCGGTAGTGATACCGTTGATTATAGTAATTTAGGACAATCCATTACCCTTTTACCCACAGGAACCGTTCAAAAAGGTGGTGGTGTAGGAACCGATCAATTAGTGTTAGTTGACACCATTATTGCTGATGCTTCTGTTAGCAATAATACGATTGATACGTCTACTGCTGGAAGTCCTGTTTCTATTGATGTTAATCTTCACGGTAATACACTGACGGTTAACAATATTCCTTTTGTTGGTTCTTTAACTCGAAAAGTTGCCAATTTTGATAATGTTAGAGGGACGAATCAATCTGATAGTATTATTGGCGATAATCAAAGAAATAGTCTGTATGGCAACGGAGGAAATGACTTTATTGATGGCAAAGGGGGAAATGATTATCTAGAAGGAGGAACAGGAAACGATAATATTTTGGGAGGAGATGGGAATGATACTTTAGTTGGTGTTGATCCTAACAGTAAAAAACCAGGATTTAACGAAGTCGATGTTTTATTGGGAGGTTCTGGTAAAGATACCTTCTGGTTAGGAGATGCTGGTAACCCCTTTATTTATGGTGATGCCACACCTTACTATGTAGGGAATGGTAGTTTTGATTATGCACTAATTACTGATTTTGAAACCGGAATTGATCGAATTCAATTAGCCGGTAATAAGAGCGATTATTTATTCCAAGGATCTGAGATTTATTATCAAGGGACTGATTTAATTGCCCGAGTAAATGGGACAGGATATAAACACAGTGATTTATCCTTTGTTGATGGTTTGAAGTTTGATGAACCCATTGACCCAATTCCTTTATCTAGTCCCGATCTTGCTCTTGCTTAATGCTTGAATTTTAGAGAATATTTTTATAATATTAGGGGATAAAGTAGAGAGTCTTTTAGACCAACTTCTCCACCTTATCCCCTGATTTTTTTGCCATCATCGTTTTTACAATTTCACAAAAAAGAATCTTGAACCATTACCTCCATAGGAGTTCCTGTTCCTGGGGGGGGATAAATTCTAATTTTCGCCGTATTACTTAACGTTTGTAAACTATCAGCCAATAAAGGAATTGATTGTAACACTTGCCAATTTAAGTTATTATTAGGGCAAATAACCACTAACGTTAATCCTTTACTTCTAATAGTAACATCCCATCCACATTGCTTTAGTAAATTTTGTGTCAGGGTGTCACAGTTATTATAGAATATCTCTCCAGTCACTTCTTCTAATTCCCAAGAAAGTTCACGGTAACTGGGATCTAAAGAAGGTAAATCATCAGGGGGTAAACAGGGTTTAGTCATGATTAATACTCTCAGTGATTAATACAATTGGGTTATTTATAATAATTGAAAAAATCTGACCAACAAACAAGACTTAATAACTTAATTCAACCTCATTAATTTCTCGGTTATCTATCCAATCTAGAACTTCATCTAATTGATGTAAATCAATTAATCCGTATTGCCACAGCACCATCGGAAGAGAACCCATAGAAGCTTCTGTAAACTTAACCGCCATTTTCAAAGCATCAGCAGGAATGGCTAGTTTATGGCGTAAGTATTCGAGGAGTGGAGTTTGTAAGTCGTTGGTCATGATTGTTTCTCTTACTATTAATCATCTAGTCTTTTTCAATTTTCTAGTCTTGATTGTAGGTAAATAATTCTCTGAGTACAGCCGAAAAAACACGGCATTACTTACGGATATATTTTAAGTATCCGTAGTGTCACTCACTAACCGTGTCTGATGGGAGTGTTCTTCGACCCCTACAAAGACTGCTCGGTTAAGCTCGAAACCTTCCAATGGAGGGAGCAGAGGAAGAAGTCCCATTTTCTCCCCCTGCATCCCCTGTTCCCCCTGCTTGTCTGAGCAGACAAATTTCCTTAACCGAGCAGTATTGATTCCCCTACTGGTTTCTTATGGCTAAATCTGACAATTTATCGGGGCATTAGCTTAAAATAAATACAACAATATGTAAACTTTCGTAACTGAAGTACCAGGTTTGACTAACCGCATGATCTCAACAACCTCTTTCTTTTCCCCTGTAGAAGACGATTTACGTCTGTTGACGGACAACCTTAAACGCTTAGTTGGAGCGCGTCATCCCATTCTTGGAGCAGCAGCCGAACACTTATTTGATGCTGGCGGTAAACGCATTCGTCCAGCTATTGTATTATTAGTATCACGGGCTACTATGCTAGACCGAGAGATTACTGCCCGTCATCGTAGACTAGCAGAAATTACTGAAATGATTCACACGGCTAGTTTAGTCCATGATGATGTGGTAGATGAAGCTGCTTTACGGCGTAATGTACCAACGGTTAACAGTTTGTTTGATAACCGTATTGCTGTCTTAGCCGGAGATTTTCTCTTTGCTCAATCTTCTTGGTATTTAGCCAATCTTGATAATTTACAAGTGGTTAAGTTGCTCTCAGAAGTTATTCGTGACTTTGCCGAAGGTGAAATTTTTCAAGGCATTAATCGCTTTGATACCAGTTTAACTCTAGAGGCTTACTTAGACAAAAGCTATTATAAAACAGCTTCTTTAGTAGCGAATAGTGCTAAATCGGCTGCCATTTTAAGCGATGCTTCTTCTGAGGTGATTGATAGTCTTTATAACTATGGAAAATATTTGGGATTAGCCTTTCAAATTGTGGACGATATCCTAGATTTTACCTCACCCACAGAAGTCTTAGGCAAGCCAGCCGGTTCTGACTTAATCAGTGGTAATATTACCGCTCCTGCTTTATTTGCTATGGAAGAAAAGCCCTATTTAGAAACCTTAATTGAACGAGAGTTCAGTGAAGAAGGGGATAAAGAAAAAGCTTTATCTATTGTCATTGAAAGTGAGGGGATTGAGCGCTCGCGCGAGTTGGCTTCTTACCATGCACAACTAGCCCTTAAACAAATAGATTGTCTCAAACCTTCTCAATATTCCCAGTCTTTAACTGATCTGATTGACTATGTTTTGAGTCGTCTTTATTAACGGTTGATCTATCTATTACTTGTTCCTGCAAGTATTCTTGTTTAAAAACTGTTTTGAAAAAATTAGGTTAATTAATAACTTTTTTAACCGTTACCTTGTCATGGGTTGAGGGTGTTTGCTATTTTAAAAGGATTAGCAATTATTTACTGAATCTCTTTTAAATTATCGTGTCTTACGCCCTTGACTTTGGTACCAGTAATACAGTGATTACCCGTGTCAACCCAGTGACACAAAAATCGGAAATCATTAAACTTCCAGGGTTATCTCAACAAATCGAGAATAATCCGCCTTTAATTCCTAGTTTGATTTATGTTGAAAATGCCCATCAGACTAATGTTCTAGTGGGTCAGACTGTTCGCGATCGCGGTTTAGATTTATCGAATAATCCACGATTTTTTAGACAATTTAAACGGGGAATTGGAACCAATATTCAAGGATTTTTACCAGAGTTAGATGGCATAAATGTTACTTTTGAAAAAGCAGGAGAATTGTTTTTAAATACTGTTATCGAACAGTTAAAAAATGAGGCAATTAATGGTATCGAATCCTTGGTTTTAACCGTTCCTGTGGATAGTTTTGAAACTTACCGTCACTGGTTGAGTAAGGTTTGTCAGGGGTGGAATATTAACCAAGTTAGACTATTAGATGAACCCACGGCTGCTGCTTTAGGATATGGAACAACAGAAGAGGAATTATTGTTAGTTTTAGATTTTGGTGGGGGAACAGTTGATTTATCTTTGGTAAAATTAGGGGCAGAAAATATACAGAAAAATCAAGGGTTTATTTTAAAATGGGGGCAAAAGTTTCTGGGAGAAAGTAAAAGCCAAAAGCCTAAAATTGCTCGTGTTTTAGCCAAAGCTGGCTCTAATTTAGGCGGTTCTGATATTGATAACTGGTTGATAAATTATTTCGCTAAAACACAAGATGTACCTGTTTCTTCTTTAACAGTAAGGTTAGCAGAAAAATTGAAAATAAAATTATCTTCTCAAACAAAAGCAACCGAAGTTTATTTTAATGATGAAACTTTAGATAGTTATGAATTAGGGTTAGATAGAGATGGGTTTGAAAGTATTTTAAAAGAAGAACAGTTTTTTGATAAATTAGATGAACTAATGACCCAAGTTTTGCAACAAGCAAGACGGAATGGTATTGAAAAAAACGATATTGATGGTATCTTATTAGTAGGAGGAACGGTACAAATTCCTGCCGTACAAACTTGGGTTAAACAATACTTTGATGAAGACAAAATTAAATGCGATCGCCCATTTTCTGCGATTGCAGAAGGGGCGTTAAAATTAGCCCAAGGATTTGAGGTCAAGGACTTCTTATATCATAGTTATGGGGTCAGATATTGGAACCGTCGTAAAAAGTGCCACAGTTGGCATTCTATCATTAAATCGGGGCAATCTTATCCTATGAATGAACCGATAGAAATTAAGTTAGGTGCATCTATTGAAAATCAACCCAGTATAGAGTTAATTATAGGGGAATTAGGGTCAGAAACTGGGGGAACAGAAGTGTATTTTGATGGGGATAGATTAGTGACTCGTTCTTTAGGAAATGAACAAAGTAATGTACAACCGTTAAATGATAGAGACGGGGCGAGAACTTTAGCAAAATTAGAGCCTTTAGGGATGCCAGGAAGTGATAGAATTAAGTTACAATTTTGGGTCGATGAACAGCGATTTTTAAGGGTAACGGTAGAGGATTTATTGACACAAAATAGTTTGGTTGAGAATCAAGTTGTAGCAGAATTAAGTTAATATTACTATTAATTGGGGCTTAAGATTATTAAGCCCCTACGGATCTTATTTTTGTGTAAATGCTATTGTTTTGTTTGATTTACACAATTAACTTCTTATTGATTAATAGGATGAAGACAAGATTCTTTAAAGTAGTAATCACGGTTAATTTTGTAGGTAGCAAAATTAACGATTAGAGAGGTAATAGTGACTATCTGCATGATGAGATGAGGCATTTGATAATTTTTGATAAAGTCCATAATTGAATTTCTATGTTTGATTTACATTTTGAGAATAATCAATATTTCTGGGTTTGAAGAAGAATATGCTAAACAGTTCAAATTAGAAAAAGGTGCGCCAACCAAACTATTTAGGATGGTACGATGACTTATAAGATATAATGATCTTGTGTTAGCCTTGTAATGAACCAGTAGAAAGGAAAGATTCAATTTAATCATGTAAAAAAAATCAACAGTGACTGATGAAGCATTTGAAAACTTATGATGAAAGAGATTCGCTTTAGTCAACATTCTCTAGATAAATTGAAAATATTAAGCCGTCATAAAATGGTCATTACAAAAGAATTTATCATAGAGACTATAAGCAATCCTGATAAACTCGAAACTCAAGGAGATAATAAACAAATTGCACAAAAGAATCTCAATAACAGTTTAGTCTTACGAGTAGTTTATCAAGAATTTGTTGCTTTTATTTTAGTTATTACACTATATCCTGGGAGAAGAACTCGCTATGACAAAAACAACTTATAGTAAAGATATAGATGCCCTATTGATTGAAGTTTCTGACCAACCTATTGCTTATGCAGAAGAAAAAGATAATACTATTCTGCATTATTCAAAGGATGATAAGTTAGTATTAATAGAAATCCTTGACTTTCGTAAGTCTTTAACAGAAAAAGAAATTCAAGAACTTGTAGTTAAGTAGTTTATTGCTGGTGTTGTTTAACATAAATATCGACTAAATTGCGAATCATCTCTTGATAAGAAGTATTATGACGGGTTGCTTCTTGTTTAAAAAAATTAATACTTTCTTTAGTAAATTCTATTGTCACCTTTACCGTATTTTTCTTGGGTATTAACTGTTCCGGTGATGGCAAAAAATCTGCAACAATTGTAACATCACCAATGGGTTTTGCTGGATCAGGGTTTGTGTTTTTCATAAAATTTTCTCCATTTTCGCCATTGGGCTGCGCCAAAAATACGAATGATACCATTACGATAAGTAAAACGTACTGTTAAAACACGATCTTGAACTTTACCAATACAAAACCAACGTTCTTCTAAGTCACTATGTTTGGCATCATGAACGATCAAGCGATGAGTATCAAAAAAAGCATATTGAGCGGTTTCAAAATCAACGCCATGTTTAGCCTTGTTATCAGCCTCTCTTTGACTATCCCACTCAAATGTAGCATTCATAACTTGATTACCATATTAATTATACTTGAACATTAATATTTAGAAATTCAAAGACTATCAAACCCATCAGCTACAATAAAAGATAGTAGTCAAAAAATAAACAAACCCTATAAACTGTTTTACTTCTGACTTCTGACTCCTGACTTCTGACTCCTGACTTCTGACTTCTAAATTATGACCCTTACCACTCCCGTTGACTTCCAGGATAGCTTTGATATCATCGTAGTGGGTGCCGGCCATTCCGGGTGTGAAGCAGCCCTTGCAGCAGCCCGTTTAGGGTGTAGTACCCTGATGTTAACCCTCAACCTTGATCGCATTGCTTGGCAACCCTGTAACCCCGCAGTGGGGGGACCAGCAAAGTCTCAGTTAACCCACGAAGTGGATGCGTTAGGGGGGGAGATCGGCAAAATGGCCGATCGTACCTATCTACAAAAACGGGTTCTCAACTCGTCACGGGGACCGGCGGTGTGGGCGTTACGGGCGCAGACGGATAAACGGGAATATTCGGCAGTTATGAAGGAAATTGTCGAAAATCAAGAGAATTTAAGTATCCGTGAAGGCATGGTCACGGATCTGGTATTGGGGAAAAATGACGAGGTAATAGGAATACAAACCTATTTTGGTACTTGTTTCGAGGCGAAAGCCGTTATTTTGACCACCGGAACCTTTTTAGGGGGTAAGATATGGATCGGTAATAAGTCCATGGAAGCAGGAAGGGCCGGGGAGTTTGCTGCGGTGGGTTTGACGGAAACTCTTAATGACTTGGGGTTTGAGACGGGAAGACTGAAAACAGGAACCCCGGCCAGGGTCGATAAGCGATCAGTAGACTATTCTCAGTTAGAACCCCAACCCCCGGATGAGGAAGTAAGATGGTTTAGCTTTGATCCGGAGGTTTGGGTGGAACGAGAACAAATGAATTGTTACTTAACCCGAACTACTTCTAAAACTCATCAACTCATTAAAGATAACTTACATTTGTCTCCTATTTATGGCGGGTTTATTGATTCCAAAGGACCTCGTTATTGTCCATCTATTGAAGATAAAATTGTTAGGTTTGCAGACAAAGAAAGCCATCAAATTTTTATTGAACCCGAAGGAAGAGAAATTCCAGAATTATACATACAAGGGTTTTCTACTGGGTTACCCGAAAATATACAATTAGCCATGTTAAGAACCCTCCCCGGGTTAGAAAATTGCGTCATGTTACGCCCTGCTTATGCCGTTGAATATGATTTTTTGCCGGCCACGCAATGTTATCCTACGTTGATGACCAAGAAGATCCAAGGGTTATTTTGTGCTGGACAAGTTAATGGTACAACCGGTTACGAAGAAGCAGCAGCACAAGGTATTGTAGCCGGTATCAATGCGGTTAAATTTGTTAACAATGAAGAGATGATTATCTTCCCCAGAGAAGGAAGTTATCTCGGTACATTAATCGATGATTTATGTACCAAAGACCTCAGAGAACCCTATCGAATGTTAACCTCTCGGTCAGAATATCGTTTAATTTTACGGTCTGATAATGCAGATCAAAGAATGACCCCATTAGGTCGAGAAATCGGCTTAATTGATGATCGTCGTTGGGCATTATTTGAACAAAAGCAAGCTAATATTGTTGCTGAGAAAGAGCGACTTTATGAAACAAGAATTAAAGAGAGAGATGAGGCCGCCATTAACATTGTTAATGATACTCAACAGCGTATTAAAGGATCAGTAACCTTAGCTGACTTATTGCGTCGTCCTAAGTTCCATTATGCACATTTAGAACAGTATGGCTTAGGCAATAAAGAGTTAACAACTGTTGAAAAAGAAGGAGTAGAAATTGATATTAAATACTCTGGTTATTTAAAACGGCAACAAATTCAAATCGAACAAATTAGCCGACATAGTAACAAAAAATTGCCCTCAGACCTCGATTATATGGCTATAGACACCCTTTCCATGGAAGCAAGGGAAAAATTAACCAAAGTTCGTCCTTTAACCCTGGGACAAGCGTCTCGTATTGGTGGGGTAAATCCGGCCGATATTAACGCTTTATTGGTTCATTTAGAATTGCGGTCGCGTTATCAATCTGTTTAAGCTAGAATTTAGAGAATTACTGTTGATTGTTTCCTTGATTTTTGATTTTTTCAATTTCCTGTTGTAATTCTTCAATTTGCTTTTTTAAGCTTTCTGCTTCTTCATTATTATCTACTGTTACCACCTCGCTTTTCTGAGCCGTTTTATAGTTACCTTGACGAATATTTTGATACTCTTTGGAAGTAGCCCAATTTTGTAAATAATGAACCCTATCAACTGGAAAAGGATGACTTAAAAACACACCATTGCCACCATTATAAATTAGAAATTTATAGAGTTGATTTAGATCATCCTCATCTAATTCTCGATACTTTTCTGCTTGCTTTAAAAACTCATCTAAATGACATTCGTGAGCATATTTATGACTGCCTCCAGCCATTTTCATCATCATTCTAAAAATTGGTTCCATATCATCAATTACCAATAAAGCAGCCCTATCTGCTGATAATTCTGCTTTTCTTCGCCATTCATAAAAAGCAAAAATCAAACCACTACTAATAATATTACCTAATCCTAAAGTCAATTCTCCAAATAAAGAAGCCGCACCCATTGCCCAAATAGCCATTTGAATTAATAAACTATGCTCACACTTTATATGTCCTAATTCATGAGCAATTACTGTTCTTAATTCTATTTCATCAGATAAGTCTAATAAACCTGCATTTAAGACAATATAAGGTTGTTGTTTTCCCAAAGAATAAGCATTTGCGATTGGGTTTTGACTAACATAAATTAATGGTTCAGGACTAATATCTAAATCATAAACCGTTTCTCGAAAAATCCCGTATAATGTACTGTACTGACGAAGACCTACTTTAATACTATTTCCCATCAAAGAAATTTGCTGAGGCCGTTCGTAAAGATATTCCATGAAGCTAGTAGCAACAAGATCAAAACCAGGAACACTCCTTAAAGTTTGTTCAGCTTGTTTATCTAGAGGATGACGAAAGGCTTCACTGGATAGTCCAGGATAACTAGGCATTTTTTCTCTTGATTAACTTTTTAATAATTCATCATATATTGTAGCTTTTTCTAAGGTAGCGAATAGAAAAAATAACTCCATAACAAAACCACAAAAAAAGGGTTAACCAGACTGGTCAACCCCAAGCTTGGGAACGCGCGCTAAATCTTAGCTGTGAAGAACTAAATTGATATTAGCTTTGCCTAAGTTACGCTGCTTAACTTCTGCTAAGGTCTTGTTAACAGCATACTTTTGGTTGATGGAGTTGATTAACTCGGTTTGGTTGTGCTTCTTAGCAACACCCCAAAGGTCAGCAATTAAATCAAAGCTACCATCGCTATTGCGAGACCAGCCTAAATCATATTCACCATCAAGACAAGCAACGATATCAGAACGAACGCGCTGACCGTTATAACCTCTTACATCAGCATCGGTCTTCACAAAAATACCGAGATCCCGTAAGGAAGCTTTTAAGATTTCAGCATCTGTAATTTTGGTGCGCAGAGTGCTAAAGTGAGACATTTTCGATTTCCTCCAGTAGAACAGAAGTTAACAACAACAATTTAGGGTTTGTATACGCCGTCTCATAAAGACGACTGTTTGATAGGCTGCTAGCTTTTGGCTAGCCTTTACACCTGTTGGGAGCAGGTGAAAGCTTGTTAAAACTCCAATCGCTGATACTCAGCGACGGAGGCTGAAGCAGGTCGCGCTCTTTGCCTCGCCCAGTCCCGTAGGGCAGTGACCTGTTCAGTCATGGTGCGAGATAGAGGTAACGTGGACTTAATCGCAGCAATAATATCAAGCTGCGTAAACTCCCGATCTTGAGCGAAAGCCTCATACATGGCTGCAATAATGGCTTGCTCAATCTCTGCACCAGAAAATCCATCGGATACCTTAGCCAGTTGCTCAATATCGAAGCGAGAAGTATCTGAGCGACGCTTACTAAGGTGAATGTTGAAAATAGCTTGACGTTCATCTAAATCTGGTAAATCTACAAAGAAGATTTCGTCAAATCTTCCTTTGCGTAAAAATTCTCCTGGTAGCCGTTCTACACGGTTGGCTGTAGCCATAACAAATACCGGTGAAGTTTTCTCCTGCATCCAGGTCAGAAAAGAACCAAAAATTCTACTGGAGGTTCCCCCATCGGAATCAGCAGACCCTGCACCGCCAGCAAATGCCTTATCTAACTCATCAATGAAGAGGATGGCAGGGGAAATGGATTCTGCAGTTTTTAGGGCGTTTCTTAAGTTAGCTTCTGAACGACCGACAGCCGAATCATAGACTCTACCTAAGTCTAACCGAAGCAGAGGTAAGCCCCACAAGCGAGAGGTGGTTTTAGCAATGAGGGATTTTCCGCATCCTGGAACACCCAAAATCAACATCCCTTTAGGTTGGGGTAAGCCATATTCTCTGGCTCTCTCTGTAAAAGCTCCTGATCGTTGTTTGAGCCATTTTTTTAACTCTTCTAATCCCCCCACCGAATTGATGGTTTCATCTTCCTCAATGTAGTCTAAAACACCATTACGACGAATCTGTTGCTTTTTCTCCGACAAAACGATATTAACTTCCTCTTCTGTCAGACGACCAGCTTTGACGTAGGCTTTGCGATAAACCTTTTCTGCCTCATCCTTGGTGAGTCCTAGGGTGGCCTTGAGTAACTTCTCACGAGCCTCTGTGGTAATGCGACTACTTCTAGTTTGCTCGAGTTGTCGTGATAAAACTTGATTGAGTTCCTTGAGGTCTGGGAAAGGAAAATCGAGAACAACGATGTCTTTCTCTAGTTCGATAGGAATCTGTTGCAGGGGAGAGATTAGAATAATCGTCTTCTCTGTTCCCCGTAAGCTAATGATTGCATCCCGTAAAGAACGGGTAACATTGGCATCAGTAATAAAGGGGTGCAAATCTTTGAAAATAAAAATCCCTGCTTCCTTTTCACGAATTACCCAACTGATAGCCGGTTCGGCATGAACGGTGTTATGTTGAGTTGTATTTCCTGGCTGTCCGTATTCAACCATTCCGTGGGTCACAGTCCAAGAAAAAACGCGCCGATGCTTACTATATTCTTGGGCGATTCTAGCGATCGCTTGCTCCGCCCTTTGTTCTTCTGAGGTAACAAGATATATTAAAGGATACTGAGCTTGTATTAGTATGTTTAGCTCTTCTTTCATGACATCGACCTAAGATAATGGTTGAACAGTTAAGCGGCTTAGCAGGGAACTAAGGCTTCTTCCCCAGAACTTTCGGTATTGCTCGACACCGTTTCCCTAATCTCAAGGGTGAAATCATCTGTAATGACACTTGGTTGATTTTTGAGTGAAACCATCTGTCCATCCCGCATGACCATCGCGGCTTCGCACTCTGGACAAACATGGACTTGATGGGTTTTGCCGTAGGCGGCATCTTCTACCTCTTGTACCTTATCCGGATATCTGAGATAAAAGTCCACTGCCCTCTCAACTAAGGCTGACATCGAGTCTTCATCAATGGCAGCTCTGATTTTGAGTTGCCGATGAATTCCAGGGGGGAGATATAGTGTGACTTTTTGCTTGTCTTGCATATCACTCTAGCTGAGGTTACCCGGGTATGTGTCATTACTCTAACGAGTTTTTCCAAGGCTGTCAAGCTGTTAAGCCAGTATGACAGCACCATTGTAATATTACTTAACAAATTCACTTATTCCAGTCACATTTAACCACTTGTCTGTGTGTAACTAGACGACTTGATAATGTGGCGAACTCGATAAATAGGGCGTTTTTGTGATTCGTGATAAGTTCTCATGATTAATTCCGCCAGTAATCCAGAAATCAATAATTGGATACCAGTGAGGATTAAAAGTACTGCGAGGATTAGTAGAGGACGATGACCAATGCTCAATCCTAAAATAAGTTTCAGAAACGTTAGATAAGTTCCCATTATTAGTCCTGTCATCAACAAAATCAAGCCACCCAATCCAAAAATGTGCATGGGACGAGTCAGAAATTTCTTTAAGAAAAAGATAGTCAGTAAGTCCATGACCACTCGAAAGGTTCTTCCTAAACCATATTTACTGTGTCCATAACGACGAGCATGATGACGAACCGGAATTTCGGTAATTTTGGCTCCTTCAATATAAGCAAGAGCCGGCAAAAAGCGATGCAGTTCACCATAGAGATTCATATCTGAGAGAACTTCTCGACGGTAAGCCTTCAGTGAACATCCATAATCATGTAATTTAACGCCAGTAACTCTACCAATAATCCAGTTAGCAATTTTAGAAGGAAGGAGTCGTGTTAAACGGTTATCTTGGCGATGCTTGCGCCAGCCACTCACGAGATCATAACCTTCTTCGAGCTTACCCACTAGCTCAGGAATATCTTCAGGATCATTTTGTAGATCACCATCTAAAGTAATAATAATTTTTCCTTGAGCATATTCAAATCCGGCTGCCATTGCTGGCGTTTGACCATAGTTTCGACGAAAAATAATGGCAACTAAATCATTGCGACTTTTAGCCAATTCCTCGAGTAACTCAGCAGAGCCATCTTGAGAACCATCATCGACGCAAATAATTTCGTACGATAGTTGATTTTTTCTGAGAACATTGGCAATTGTTTCAACTAATACAGGTAAACTTTCAACTTCATTAAAGATAGGAACAATCACAGAAAGATAAACTTCACTATAGTTTTGATTATCTTTGTGGGGGAGTAAGGTTAAGGTTTCGTTCATCACTCGTATTAGTTTTTCTTAAAAATTTTGTTGATAATGTAACATAAAATTGAAACACAATTAAGTTAATCATCAAAATTGATAATGCTTAGGGACAGCGACCCTTATTGAATTAATTAAATGTCTGGCGTTATTAAAGATACAGTACACTGACCAAATTTTTCATAGTTTTTGATGTTTTGATACTTTTCTTGAAGCATTTGGCAGAATAGTTTAGAGCTATTAGGGTAGACCACCCACATACGGGATTCAAGGGGTGGTAGGCTGTTGAGCCATTCTTTTATATTGGCTTCGTCAAACTTATATTGAAAAACCCCTTCCTTTGTGATGATAGAAGCCGAGCCACGATGATAATGTTCTAGGGGTTTAGACGTTCCGTGAATAATAGACCAAATAATTACATCTCCTGGTTTTTCCTCTTCATTGATAAGTTGAGCAACCCCTCGATAAAAATCTCCACGGGCCCCCGTATAGCGCGATTGAGAACTATAGTAATGACTCAATCCGGTACTAACGGCGATAGCATAGACTAAGGCAACAATTATAGCCATGACTCGCCACTGTCGCCATATTTTCAGAAACCCTACAGCCATAAGAAGCAACCAATAGGGGGTCACAAACATAAAATAACGGGTAATCCATATTGATTGAGAGAGGTGAGAATAAACAAAAATTATTGTTAAAGGAACAAATCCCCAAGCAGCGACCCATAGGGTTTGTTGGCTACGAGGTTTCTTAATAATGGCAATTACTAATACAGCTACTACTAAGAGAATGTAAACGTGCAGAAACTTCGTTAAATAAGGAGGTGGAGGGGGATAAGAATAAGCGGTTAAAATTCTGAATTGCCTTAAAACTTCGTTAATTCCAGGGGTTGGACCCACCAAACGATGTTTTCCTGAGGTAACTGTTGATAATAAATCGATGGCAATAGGAAGACAGAAAATAATCAATCCTATGAAGGGTTTCGCGAAAGACAGTAATTTTTGTTTATTTTTGGAGAATTGTGTGCCGATGAGTAATAAATCAGCCCCTAACAAAGCTCCGTTAAAAGGAACAGTAGCAATGGCTAAAAACCTCATGATAGACCACCCCACTTTACTTTTCCAATTATCAGGTTGTTTTAAAGCATGGGCTAAGAAGAGAGTTCCGGCTAAGGTCACACAGGTTCCTAAAGTATAATAACGAACTTCTTGGGCATGATTGATAAACAAGGGCGAAAGTGTCAACATCAACCCAGCCAGTAACCCTGTGGTTTCATTGAATAAATAACGACCTAGTTCATAAAGCAAGGCCACACTTCCCACAGCAAAAATAACCGATAATCCTCTTAACCACGCATCACTATGACTGAATGTCATCCATAAAGCTAATAAAGGATAATAAAGAAGTCTACCGTCTTTCATCCTTAATTTTTCAGCATCAATTAAGCTGATAAATTCATCAATCCATAAACCTTTGAAATCGATTTTATAGATATAAAGGCTAATAGCTAAGAAGAGAAGACAACCGAATAAAAACCATTGCCTTCGTTCAGGTTTTTGATGGGATATTAAAGGGAAGTTTAAAGTTTTCAGTTTCATTTTAAATTGAAATTAAAATCTGAGTATAATAACCGATCTTGACCTATATGTTAAACCAGAAGGGTTAAATTTTTCTAAAAAATTCAAGAATAAGGAAGAAATTCTATCAACCGAGCAGTATGGCGATCCCTGCTATAATAAGCGATGGTAAGTCAATCTGAATTATCCTGGAGAGGTGGCAGAGTGGTTGAATGCGGCAGTCTCGAAAACTGCTTTGTCGCAAGGCAACGAGGGTTCGAATCCCTCCCTCTCCGTTACAATACGATATAGAAAAGGAAATCGATCCAAGACCGACTCCCTTCTCAAAAATTAACGATTAATATTAGTATTGGGGCAGTAAAGACTGTTGATGTCTATCTGGGTTCTGATCTTGTCCAGGATATATAGGTAGTTGATCTAGGCTTCCTAAGCGATTGAAGGGCCAAAAACGAACAAAGGCTTTACCGATAATTTTATCTTTCGGAACAAATCCCCAGTAATGAGAATCGTAACTGTTGTTGCGATTATCCCCTAAAACGAGATATTCTTCCTCGGGAACTACCACTGGTCCATAATCGTAGTTAGGATCTTCAGCAATATATTTTTCAGTAATTTCCTCACCATTGACATAAACTTTACCCCCTTTAACCTCAACGGTTTCTCCAGGTAGTCCAATAATACGTTTGATGAAAGCATCGTGAAAATCTTGCGCTTTAAGGGCTTCTGTGGGGTTAAATACCACCACATCTCCTCGTACGGGTTCTCGGAAATGATAACTTAATTTTTCGATAATTAAGCGATCATTAATTTCTAGGGTGGGTTCCATTGAAGACGAAGGAATGTAACGCGCTTCAGCTACAAAAGTCCGAATGCCAAAAGCGAGTATAACAGCAGTAACAACGGTTTGGGTGAGTTCAACCCAAGGATTTTCTTGTTTAGAAGATTGAGAAGGCTTATTTTTATCTTGTTTTACGCTTCGAGTCATAAGATATAGAGATTGTGGGAGTTAAGCGAATCGATATGAAAGAGAATTTAAGGTAACGAATATTTGATTTTAGTTTAGCTAACCCTGAGTCAATGGGACAATTAAAGTATGCTTGATTTTATTTTAGGAGGTTTTTCCTCAAATGACACCACTTCTTATTCGTCATTCTCGTATTCTTCTACCTGATAGCGAGTTCCTACTAGGAGACATCCTAATCGACGAGGGTAAAATCGTCCAGGTTGCCCCAGAAATTACGGGATCGGATGCCACTACTATCATAGACGCTACTGGATTAACTTTGTTGCCAGGGGTTATTGATCCTCAAGTGCATTTTCGAGAACCCGGTTTAGAGTACAAAGAAGACCTATTTACCGCCAGTTGTGCTTGTGCTAGGGGGGGAGTTACTTCTTTCCTAGAAATGCCTAATACACGCCCTCTAACCATCACTCAGGCTGCATTAGATCAGAAGCTACACTTAGCTTCTCAAAAATGCCTAGTTAATTATGGGTTTTTTATTGGAGCGACTCCTGAAAATTTGCCCGATTTATTGACCGCTAATCCGGTTTGTGGCATTAAAATTTTTATGGGATCATCTCATGGGGCTTTGTTAGTGTCTCAAGAAGCAGAAATTGAGCCAATTTTTGCTAAAGGCGATCGCTTAATTGCTGTTCATGCAGAGGATCAAGCCAGAATTTTACAACGTCGTCAAGAATTTAAAGGAATTAGTGATCCTTCGATTCATTCTCAGATTCAAGATGAAATTGCAGCTTTGAATGCCACAAAATTAGCTCTCAAACTTTCCAAAAAGTATCAAAGGCGATTACATATTTTACATCTTTCAACAGGAATAGAAGCCGAATTTTTACGGGAGAATAAACCCAGTTGGGTAACCACAGAAGTTACCCCTCAACATTTATTATTAAACACAGAAACTTATGAAGAAATTGGCACATTAGCACAAATGAATCCTCCTTTGAGATCCCCAGAAAATAATCAAGTTTTATGGAAAGCTTTACTGGATGGAGTGATTGATTTTATTGCCACCGATCACGCCCCCCATACCTTAGAAGAAAAAGCTAAAGGTTATCCTAACACCCCTTCGGGAATGCCAGGAGTAGAGACTTCTCTCCCTTTAATGTTAACCCAAGCAATGGCTGGAAAATGTACCATTGCCCAAGTGTCTCATTGGATGTCAACCGGGCCAGCACAAGCTTATCAAATTCCCAATAAAGGGTTAATTAAACCTGGGTACGATGCAGACTTAGTGCTAGTTGATTTAGATAATTATCATCCCGTTTTACGAGAAGAATTACAAACTAAATGTGGTTGGAGTCCCTTTGAAGGATGGACTTTAACCGGATGGCCAGTTATTACTATTGTTGGAGGCAATGTTGTTTATGAAAGAGGTAAATTAAATACAGAAATTAGAGGAAAAGCTTTGCAATTTAATAACAATTAAGGAGAATTTAGCTAGAGTATTCTGTGCTTAATATACTTTTATTCTGTAGTATAAATTAACTATTGAACAGCACGGAAATGTGAGTACCTTTTTGATTTGATTGTGATCCGTTTTTAGTTCGAGTTCCGTATTAACTACAGAACGAACACAAAGGATATCAATCATGACCACTCAAGCTATTTCTACAATCTTAGAGAGCGCGATCGCAACTTCTCAAGAATTACTCACTCAATATTCTTTCAACGACGAACTTTTAGGAGATTTAACCACTGCTTTCGGTGCTGAATACAACACTGATGTCGCAACAGACTTAGTGACACAATGGCAAACAGGGAATTTTGCTAGTTTTCCTGAAATTGAAATTCGCTCTTCGGCTGAAATAAACAGTGCTGACGGTGCTTATTCGGCTGATACTAACAGAATTTACATTTCAGAAGAATTCTTACTCGCTAATGCCAATAATATTCAAGCCATTTCTGATGTATTACTCGAAGAATACGGACATTATATCGATGCTCGCATTAATACTGTGGATGCTGCCGGTGATGAAGGGGATATCTTCTCTCGTTTAGTTCGAGGTGAATCTTTTTCTGACGGGGAATTACAACAGTTAAAAGCAGAAAACGATCAAGCGATTGTCAATATTGATGGTCAAGAAATTGCGATCGAGCAACGAGAAGCATCGGTTAACAACTTACCAGAAAGCCTCAAGATAAAAGGAGACCTAACGAATTTATACGTTGGGGATTTTAATGGGGATGGTAAAGACGATTTCCTGCGTCAAGAAAAAGGGAGTTTTGATAACGATAATGTTAGAACGGCGGATATCTTTCTGTCTAATGGTAACGGTGGTTTTAGCAGAATTGGCTTACCAGAAAGTTTTCACCTAAAAGGAGACCTGACCAATTTACATATTGGGGATTTTGACGGAGATGGATTTGACGATTTCCTCCGCCAAGAAAAAGGCAGTTGGGATAATGACAATAACAATACTGCTAATATCTTTTTCTCTAACGGTAATGGGACTTTTGGCAAAACGAACTTACCAGAAAACTTTGATATCATTTGCACGTTGGGGATTTTAATGGGGATGGGTTGGATGATTTCCTGCGTCAAGGCAAGAAAGACTCTGGTATCAGCGAGCGCATATTCTTTTCTAATGGCGATGGTAGCTTTAGCCAAACGCCTTGGCTAAACCGCCCCTTGAACCCGACATCCAACACTAACAGGACTATCAGTGATATTGGGGATTTTAATGGGGATGGTAAAGACGATCTTCTGATTCAAGAATCAAATATAACTACACTAACAATATTTGGTACTTCATTTACGATAGAATCTGATTCTACATTCATCCTTTTTTCTGATGGCGATGGTAGCTTTAGCAACTCTGCTACATTATTTTCTACTGGTCTATTTGGAGCAGTTAGTTTTGAAGGTTTCGATCTAGAGCAAAGCACTACCAATTTACATATTGGGGATTTTGATGGCAATGGTGTCAACGAACTCCTACGTCAAGAAAAAGGTAGTGCTGATAATGACAATGTTGACACTGCTCAGATATTTTCTGATATAGGCTTCAACATAATTGGTACATCCGATGATGGCTCAATCGATGGCGGTGTGGGAAATGATATTCTCGAAGGGCGTGATGGTAACGACACCCTCAACGGGAATTTAGGAAACGACACCCTTCTAGGTGAAGCTGGTAATGATAGCCTAGTAGGAGGCGCAGGTAGTGATTTACTAGATGGTGGAGAAGGTGATGACACCCTCAACGGGGGTAGGGGAAATAATACCCTACAAGGAGGCGCAGGTAATGATCTCCTTAACGGGAATAAAGATCAGGATTTTCTCGTTGGAGGGGAAGGTGATGATAGTCTCTTTGGTTCTGCTGGTTTTGATACCCTAGAAGGGGGTGCGGGTAATGACTTCCTTGATGGTGGGGATAGGCCCGATCTTCTCAAAGGGGATGCGGGACAGGATACTTTGCTTGGCGGACGTAATAATGACACCCTAGAAGGGGGTGCAGATAATGACATTCTCAATGGCGAAATTGGCAATGATATTCTAAATGGTGGAAGTGGTAATGATACCCTAAATGGTGGTAATAACAACGATATCCTAGAAGGAGGCGCAGGTAATGACCTTCTTGATGGTGGGAGTGGAAATGATCTGGCTTCCTACCAAGGAAACATCGATGGATTTGATATTACCATTAACGATGATGGCAGTATCACCGTAACAGACATTGATATCAGTGACGGAGACGAAGGAACGGATACCCTTACTAATATTTCTCAGTTAGCATTTGGTGGTAGCACGCGCTTAGGTGCGGATAGTAATAGAAACACAGTTTTGGGTGTTGCAGGGGTGCATGAAAGCACTGACAATAGTGATACTTCCAGTTCTATTGTTGGTGGCAGTGCCGCAGCAACTAATTTTGTTATCGACATTGAAGGAACAACGGGCTTAGGTTTAGACTTCGATACCACTAAACTAGCAAACTTTATCAATGACATTAGCTTACCAGACCAAGGGATTGAAAATGAAAGATTAGCTACTAATCTTCTTTTGGATGCTGCTGGAGGTATCGCTGGTTCTATTCCTTTCTTTGGAGGTGTCGCATCAACAGGTATTGCTATAGGACAAACCCTATCAAACTATGCTTTTGATTTAGCTCAAGTAGAGGCGCAAAAACAAGCTGCCATTGATGCTGTCAATAATCCTGACTACAATACAGAAGCTTGGGGAACAATTACCCAAACCAGCCGTGATATGGTTGTCATAGAAGATTTCCAAATTGGTGTAGATAACCTCTTTTTACCTTCACTATCCAATGTTGCTAATGTTGGTTATGCGACCAAAACAGGTACGTTAAACGGTCAAGATGGTGTTTTTATCGAAGCACAAATAGGTAATGAAACCTCCAATCTTGTCTTTATCGTCAATAACTATGAGGGTGAAAAAAATAAAGTAGAATTTGGGGAGGAAATCACTAACCTTCTAAGTGGTACAGAAGACACTCGTATCGTGGATGGAGAACAAATCACTGAGTTTTCTGGAACCATGATTGGAACCTTCAACCAAACTCCCATACAAGGAGAACCCTTTCAATCTGGAACCAATCAAGTATTGGGAACGTTTGCCGGAGATCATATTCTTGGAAAGGAGCTTGTTGTTAACCCCATTGATGCTGATTCTGGTACCTTTGAATTGCTTGGCTTCTTTGGGGATGATTTTATTCAAGGTAGTCTCTTTAATGATGTCCTTAACGGTGGTTTTAATAGCGCAACACCTACCTTTGCCAACATTACCTATGAAGATGATGGATTTGACATTCTACAAGGAGGTAAAGGGGATGATATCCTTTTTGGAGGAACTGGTAATGATGTCCTTGATGGTGGGGGATTAATCTACAATCAAAATGAAGAAGATTATGTCATAGGTGTTATTCAGAATGATGGTAGCGATACTTTAACAGGTGGTTCTGGAAACGACACTTTTGTATTCAATACTGTCTCAACTGGAATTGACATAATTACGGACTTTACGCTCCTGATTGATAAAATTCAAATTAACCAGGTTGAGTTCGGTGCAACGGATAAAAGTGAATTCTCCTTTGATCAAACCAATGGTGCTTTATCCTTTGGTTCTCAGCAGTTTGCCACATTACAAAACTTTGCTGAATTAGAGAACTTTGACGTTAACCGAGATATTCAGTTTGCCTAGGTAACTCACTTTAATAATTTTGGGGCGATCGCATTGTTCTAACAGCGATCGCTTTTTTTCTTTGATTGTGATCCGTTTTTAGTTGGAGTTCCGTACTAATTATAGAACGAACACAAAGGATATCAATCATGACAACTCAAGCTATTGCCAACATCTTAGAAAGCGCGATCGCATCTTCTCAAGAGTTATTAACCCAATATTCTTTAAACGACGGACTTTTAGGCGATTTAACCATAGCTTTCGGTTCTGAATACGATAGTGATGTAGCAACAAACTTAGTGACACAATGGCAAACAGGTAACTTTGATAGTTTTCCTGAAATTGAAGTTCGCTCCTCGGCTGAAATCAACGGTGCTGACGGTGCTTATTCGGCCGATACTAATAGAATTTACATCTCGGAAGAATTCTTACTCGCTAATTCCAATAATATTCAAGCCATTTCTGATTTAATTATCGAAGAATACGGACATTATATCGATGCTCGTATTAACTCTGTCGATGCTGCCGGTGATGAAGGGGATATTTTCTCTCGTTTAGTTCAAGGTGAATCTTTTTCTGACGGGGAATTACAACAGTTAAAAGCAGAAAACGATCAAGTTATTGTCAATATTGATGGTCAAGAAATTGCGATTGAACAGCAAACTAACTCTATTGTCATAAATGGTCGTCAGGGTAATGATTTTCTACATGGTGACGTAGGTTCAGGTACTTCAAGTAATTGGCAAACACTCAACGGTAGTAGTACCACTCTAGATGAATTGGCATTTGGTGATTTTAATGGTGATGGAAAAACCGATGTTTTTCACGCTACTGGCTCATCATGGCAAATTTCTTATGGCGGTACTACTGGTTGGCAAACACTCAACGGTAGTGGTTTCGGTCTAGATAAATTGGCATTTGGTGATTTTAATGGTGATGGAAAAACTGATGTTTTTCGACCCGATGGGAATAAATGGAACATTTCTTATGGCGGTACTACTGGCTGGCAAACACTCAACGGTAGTGGTTTCGGTCTAGATAAATTGGCATTTGGTGATTTTAATGGTGATGGAAAAACCGATGTTTTTCGACCTACCGGCTCATCATGGCAAATTTCTTATGGCGGGACTACTGGTTGGCAAACCCTTGCCGGTAGTGGTTTCGGTCTAGATAAATTGGCATTTGGTGATTTTAATGGTGATGGAAAAACCGATGTTTTTCGACCTACCGGCTCATCATGGGAAGTTGCTTATAGCGGTCAGGGTTCGTGGCAAACCATTTCCAACAGTGGTTTCGGTCTAGACAAATTGGCATTTGGTGATTTTAACGGTGATGGGAATACTGATGTTTTTCGACCCGATGGGAGTAAATGGAACATTTCTTATGCCTTAGAAAAGCCTAGTAACGACGAAATTAACGGTTTTGACGGCGATGACACTCTCGATGGTGGAGAAGGTGATGACATCCTCAATGGAGGAGAAGGTAATGACATTCTCAATGGTGGAAAGGGTAATGATATCCTCAACGGTGGAAAGGGTAATGATATCCTCGATGGTGGAAATGGTGATGACACTCTCAATGGTGGAGAAGGTGATGACACTCTCAATGGTGGAAAAGGTAATGATACGGCAAGTTTTGCTAGTGCAAGACAAGGATTTACCGTTCAACTCGATGGTGCAAACCCAAGTTCTGCTGAGGGTAATAACAACAATTCTGACAATAAAACCCTTCAGAATATTGAAAATATCATTGGTAGCGATTTTGCCGATACTTTAAGAGGAGATGGTAATGCTAATCGTCTTGAAGGGGGTAAAGGGAACGATCTCTTAGAAGGGAATAATAACAACGATATCCTCAGTGGTGGTCAAGGGGACGATATTCTCAATGGTGAGGATGGCAGAGATCGCGTTATTGAACAAGGGGATGTTGATTTTCTCTTGACCAAATCTCCTGTTTCTACTAACAATCAACATCAACTTAGCGGTTTAGGAGATGATACCTTAATCGGTATTGAGAGAGTCGAACTTACTGGGGGTGCAAGCGATAACCTTTTAGATGCTAGTGCTGCTAATTTAGAGGTGAGACTGAAAGGTTTAGGGGGTGATGACACCTTAATAGGTGGTTTGGGTGATGATACCTTGACAGGAGGAACAGGAACTAACCATCTGTGGGGTGGTGAAGGGAGTGACACCTTTGTTATCGATCGCAGTTCCAACAGCAGATTTAGTGGAGACATTCAAATTATCCATGACTTCGATCGCACGGCTGATACCATTGATATAGCTGGTGTTGACCTTCGTAATATCAGCTTTGAAAGAAATAGTCTAGACTCAGATTCGGCAAATCACTTTACCGTAATTAAGGAAAATGTTAATGGCAATATTGTAGAACGAGCAAAAGTGTTGGGAAATGCCTCAATAGATGATTCAGATTTGTCTGCTGGAAGAAGCATCTACCCCTCTATTTCCGCCGATAAAGTCGGAGATTTGGATTATGTTATTGAGGAATGGGTGCGCAACTATGCTGAAAGGTTAGGAACAAACTTAGTCGGTGATGTCAATCTTTTTGGAGTGTCTCTAACTCAAGGAGAAGTTGTCTATAGTCCATTTGAAAGCATCATTTTACCCGATGATATTCAGGTAAGCGATAATTACATCAATAAAAGTAATAGCGAACAACCAGGAAGGACATTCACTTACACCAGTTACAATTCTGCTACTAGCACCGTAACTGAGAGTACATCTTATTCAGATACGACAACAAGTGCTAGGGAACATGGTTGGAAAATTGGTGTTGGCTATGAGTTAGAGTTGGAGTCTAAATTCTTTGGAAATGGATCAACGCAGACTTTTTCCGTCTCAGGAGAAGCCTATGGAAACTATTCTCAAGAAGGTAGTTTTACGAATGGCGGTAGTACGACTTACGAGGATATACAGGTAGTAGAAGAGTCAATCTCCTCAACCCATACATTTACTGCTCCTAGCTTCTCTGTAACCACTTTCAAAGCCATTAGCAGTCAACAGAAATTCACTGGGGATTACCAAATGGATATGGCTATTGGGGGTGATATTACATTCACTCTTGCCGATGATGGTGACACCACTAATGGAATAAATGCTATCGGACAAAGTATTCCCGTAGCTCTAATTCTAGAGCAGTATAGTCCTGAAATTTTCTATTCTCAAGATACCAGTTCCGAGACTCACGAGTTACTCGATGGCACAGAACTTGTTTATAGTCCTAATCTTGAATTTACAGTAACCGGAACAATCGAATCTCAATCAGTTTTTAACACTCAGACAGTGTTAGAGACGACATACGATATTTTGCTTAATGGAGGACAAGATTACCAAGGTACAAGTGGTAAAGAACGCTTCTGGGTTGCTTCGGGGCAACTTCCCTTACCAGGGCTAGAATCCAGAATTGAAAACTTTGCTGATGGAATCGATCAGATTGGATTTGCTAATGTCCCAGAAATCACGGGATTTGATGATCTCGACTTTTCACAGAATGGAACGATTGGTATTATTAGTCATGAAGATCGGATTTTGGCTGAATTAGTGGGTATCGACGCAACTAAACTTGATGCAAGCGATTTCATCTTTGATACCACAGGAACAGCTATTGCTTAGGTTCACTTAACTTTCAATAAGATTGAACCATTAAGTTGAAAAGGCGATCGCTGTTAGACAAATGCGATCGCTTTGTTCTTTAAGCATAGAAAACAGGATAGAATATTACTGATTATTTATTAATTTTCTCATGAAACTAAAAGATGCAACTGATGGTGAATTAATAGATAGCTTAAGAGCGTCAAATTCTCAAGCAATGGAGGTTTTATACGATCGCTATGGCGGCTTAGTTTATAGTATTGCGTTTAAAATTTTACAAAATTCCTCTGATGCAGAAGATTTAACTCAAGAGGTTTTTATCACCCTCTGGCAAAAAAATCACTATCGGCGTGAAAAGGGAAGTTTAAAAACTTTTTTAGGTTTGTTTACTCGTTGTCGAGCGATCGATAAACTTCGTAAACGGAACACAACTCAGAATTTTTTGACTCGATGGCAACTCAATTTACATGAAGGTTCATCGAGTCTCCTTCCCCTAGAAAAAGCTGAGAGTCAAGAGCAAACAAAACAGTTACAAAAAACATTAAATCTTCTGCCAAAAGAACAAAGAGAAATTTTAATGATGAGTTTTTTTGAAGGATTAAGTCGAACTGAAATCGCTGAAAAACTTAACCTTCCTGTGGGAACAGTAAAAAGTCGTGTACGTTTAGCTTTTGTTAAACTCAAAAAACTCTTATTAGAACAAAACCAACCCTAACCAACAATGTGTAATTATTATCATGAATACGTTTAATTCAGAACAATTAGAGTTACTTGCTGCCGGTTATGTTTTAGATGATTTAGACGACGAGGAAATGGCACAAGTAGAGGAATTAATTGCATCTTCTCCAGCGATGCGTGAACAAATTCGTCAATCTTTAGAACTAATGGGAATGGTAACTGATTCTGTTGAACAAGTATCACCTCCTATGGAGTTGAAAGATAAAATTACATCGATGTTCCCAGAAGAAAAAAATATATCCATACAAAAAACTATCATTAATTTAAATAATTGGTTTCAAGACTTATTTGAAACAGGTTGGCAAATGGCAACTGAATTATTAGAAACACCAACCGTTACCCCTGCATTTAGAAATTCTGGGGTTGCAGGAGCTAAACTGATTACTATCGGGTTAGATCATAAACCAATAATTTTAATTGTCAGAGTTAAAAACACTACTCCTTCTGATAGAGATGTAGAGATAGAAATTTTATCAGAATTACAACAAGAATACTTACCCAGTGAATTACAATTGATGTTGTTAGATTCAGATGAAGATATAGTTATGGAAGCAACAACTCGACAAGAAAACAGAAATCTTAAGTTTGAGTTTTCTGGAACTTCTGGAGAAACTTTTAGTGTTAAACTGAGGTTATTTGATGATTATTTTCAAGAAACTTTTATTCTTTAAATTTGTTTATCTAAAATGAGTAAAGTAGTTGAATTAAAACTCGATGGAACTTTAGAATTAGGATTGCAAGTTAACTTAGCGATCGCTCCAGAAGCAAAGACAAGAGAAGTAGAAGTATCTGGTAGTTTACCCCCCGCACCAGAACTTCAAGAAACATACAATTTATGGCAATATTATTATCGTAATCTTGATGCAACCAGTCGTATTAGTGCAAAAAAAATAACTTATGATGGTTCAATTCAAAAAAATAAAACTGAATCACTTCGGTTAGTTAGTCAATTAAAAAAACAACTAAATGATTGGCTCAACTCACCTCAATTTCAACCTATTTGGCGTAAAATTATTGAGAAAGTTTTCCCAGAAGAAACTATCAGAATCTTGATTCGGACGACAGATAAAAAACTGCGTAAATTACCTTGGCATTTATGGGAATTATTAGATAAATATCCTTATGCAGAAATAGCTTTAGCTGCTAATGATTACGAAATAATAAATCGTAATTATACTCCTGGAGAGGAAGACAAAATATCAATTTTGGCTATACTAGGTGATAGTAAAGGAATTAATATTGAAGAAGACAAACAAATTTTAACCAACACATTGACCAATGCTAAAATCACTTTTTTATGTGAACCAAATAGAGAAGAAGTTAATGAAGAATTATGGAATAATAAATGGGATATTTTATTTTTTGCTGGTCACAGTCAAACTGAAGTAGAAACAGGTCGAATTTATATTAATTCTGATGATAGTCTCAGTTTAGAAGAACTTTCTTATGCTTTAAAAAAAGCAGTTAATAGAGGGTTAAAATTAGCTATTTTTAATTCTTGTGATGGTTTAGGTTTAGCCAATTTTTTTGAGCAACTTAATTTACCACAAATTATTGTTATGCGTGAACCTGTACCAGATATAATTGCACAACAATTCTTGAAATATTTTTTAACTGATTTTTCTAAGGGTAAACATTTCTATTTAGCAGTTAGAGAAGCACGGGAAAGATTACAAGGTTTAGAAGGAAACTATCCGGGTGCGAGTTGGCAACCTATTATTATTCAAAATCCTGGAATTATCCTACCAACTTGGTTAAGTTTAAGGGAAAATAGTCAAAAACAACAGACAGTAACTACGAAAAAAAATGATATAGAACTACAAAGTAAGAGAACAAATTCAAGAAGAAAAACCTTAAAATATGGAGGTTTTATTTTAGGTTCTATATTATTAACAACTTTATTGCCAAAAATATTCAAACAACAATTAAATCAAACAAAACAATCTAACTCAAAATTTGAAATTAAATTAGTAGCAAATACTCAAATTACTGCATCAGGAGAAGTCTGGTCTTTAGCATTTTCACCAGATGGCAAATTTATTGCTAGTGGTAATAATAACGGAACAATTGAATTGTTTAATCGCCAAACTGGAGACATTACTAAAATATTAAGCGAACATCCCAATGTAATTCGTTCTTTGGTATTTATTCCCCAAACTAATCAATTAATTTCTGGAGATGGAGATGGTAACATTAAAGTCTGGAATCGAAAAAATAGTAATTTACAAAAGCAATTACAGGGTCATTCTGGTAGTATTTGGGACTTAGCTATTAGTCCCAATGGTGAAACTTTAGTTAGTTGTAGTCAAGATGAAAGTGTTAGAATTTGGAACTTAAAAACTGGTGAAGTAAATGCAATTCTCTTTTCTCATGAAACTGTTGTTTATGCTTTAGCTTTTAGTCCTGATGGTCAGTTTTTTGCAAGTGCTGGAAAGGATAAAATTATTAAAATTTGGAATCTTAAAGATAGAAAACTCTTAAAATCTTTTGTCGGACATGAAGATGCTGTTAGAGCAATAAAAATTAGTCCTAATGGTCAATATTTAGTAAGTGGTAGTTGGGATAAAACGGTTAAAGTTTGGAACTTAGAAAATGGTAAGTTAATGACAACTTTTACAGGTCATCAAGATCGAGTTGTAACTATAGCAATTAGTCAAGATTCTCAATTTGTATTTAGTGGCTCAATTGATAATACAATTAAAGTATGGAGCATTAAAAATGGCAACTTAATAACGACTCTTTCGCACCATAATAATTGGATTTTAGCATTAGCTGTTAGTCAACAAGAACATTTATTAGTTAGTAGTGGTAAAGACCAAAAAATAAAACTTTGGAAATATTAACGAAGCAATTTAGATGAGAGCAATTAATTACTCTTTTGCCAAATTCTCACTTTATTATCGTTAGCAGCACTACCACTAATTATTTGATTTTCAGCCGAAAAAAGAACAGAATTCACGCCTGCATTGCTTCCCGATAAAGTCCGAATGACTTTCCCTTCTTCTACATTCCATAATTTAATTGTTTTATCTTCAGCAGCACTAACTAAAATGGTTCCGTCAGAATTAAAAGAAACTGAATTAATATATTCAGAATGATCCGATAAAGTCTTTATTAATTCTCCTGTTTCTACTTCCCATAATTTGATGGTTTTATCTACACTTCCGGTAGCAATTGTTTTGTTATCAGGACTAATAGCAACGGTTCTAATATTATCATCATGTCCTATAATTGAGCGAATTAATTGACCTGTTTCTAGATCCCAAATTTTAAGTGTTTGATCTTTACTAGCACTAGCAATTGTTTTATTATTAGCACTAACAGCAACAGCAAAAATACCCTTGGTATGTCCCGTTAAAGTATTAATGAGTTGACCAGTTTCAGCATTCCAGATTTTAATGGTGTTATCCCAACTACTATTAACTATTTTTTGCCCATCAGGACTATAAACTAAGCTTCTAATGGCTTTCTCGTGAGCTTTAATCGTACGAATATTTTCTTTGGTATCGATTTGCCAAACTTTGATAATACCTTTTTTACTACTACTAATGAGTTCTTCTCCATCAGGACTAAAATTCACTGATAAAACTCCTGAAGAATGTCCTGTTAAAGTATCAACCAATTTTCCTGTTTGCAGATTCCACAATTTTATTGTTTGATCTTCACTAACACTGGCAATTAAATTTTTTTGAGGATTTATTGCCACAGACCAAATAGTATCAGTGTGACCAGAAAGGGTTTGAATATCTATATTATTCCAGGTTGTTTTTGTTAGACTATCTTCTATAGTCACTGGATTTTGTGATTGGTTAAGTTTTTCTTGAGTTAGTTGTTTATCCTTTAGTTCAGAACAACCATAGAGACTGGTCAATAAAACGATTAACTTTATGATTTTGGTAGTGATTCCCATTTAGACAGAAAAGAAGCTTACCTTCGACATTTTATCAGTTGGCTGTATTCATGTCTGACTCATTATTTGGGCTTGAAATTAGCTAAAGTTCCATTAGACAAGAAAAGTTATTCAACTAACAAGAAATGACCGTCAAGCTAAAACCTAACGCTAAATAAGCTTATTAGTTGAGGATAACCGAAACAGTTATATCTCTACTTCTAATTGCTTGGTCGGCACAAAACATTCTCCAGGTAAGAGAATGGGGTTATGGCGAAAAATTAACTGTCCCCGATAACTCTTACGATGGATAGCAATGCCATAAGGTCGCTTAGCGTTCCTAGGATGTAACATACAATAAGTACGATAAATCCTTTGGGCTGCCCGTAACAACGTCGGATCTAAAATAATGGTAGCATCCATCCCTTGTGGTCTGGAGTCATTCATTTGAGGTGTATAAGCCATAATTGTCATCTCCTCACAGGGTTATCGAGGTTTGTCTTTAATATAATAATCCAAAGAATACAAATCAAAGGACGGAAAAACCCCTCACTATGATTCCAATATTCTCAATAAAACCTCTCCCATCCCTTTACACCCCACTGCTTTCATTCCTGGAGACATGATATCCCCTGTGCGATATCCTTGGGATAAGGCTTCTAACACCGCTTTTTCTAACTTAGTCGCTGCCTTAGGTTCATTTAACCCGTAGCGTAGCATCATGGCAGCACTAAGAACCTGTGCCAACGGGTTCGCTTTATCTTCTCCGGCAATATCAGGGGCCGAACCGTGAACCGGTTCAAATAACCCAGGTTTGTCTAACCCTAAACTGGCCGAGGGTAACATTCCAATACTGCCAGTTAACATGGCCGCAGCATCAGAAAGAATATCGCCGAATAAATTCCCTGTGACGATGGTATCAAATTGTTTGGGTTCCCGAACTAACTGCATGGCCGCGTTATCCACATACAGATGAGACAGTTCCACATCGGGGTATTTTTCCGCCATCAAGGTGACGCGATCGCGCCATAATTGAGACACATCTAAGACGTTGGCTTTATCCACAGAACAGAGTTTACCACTGCGTTTTTGTGCGGTTTCAAAAGCGACTTTGGCAATACGGTCCACTTCTGACTCCGTATAAGCCATCGTATTAACCCCCCGTTTTTCGCCGGTTTCTGTCTCAAAAATGCCCTTGGGTTTCCCAAAATAGATGCCACCGGTTAATTCTCTAACCACCATAATATCGACCCCTTGAACGATTTCAGGTTTCAAGGAAGAGGCATCGATTAACTGGGGTAAAATCGTAGCAGGTCGTAGGTTAGCAAAGAGGTTGAGTCCAGCGCGAATGGCCAATAAGCCTGTTTCTGGCCGTTGTTCACGGGGTAAATTATCCCATTTATAACCCCCAATGGCCGCTAATAACACCGCGTCGCTACTGCGACACATTTTTAGGGTTTCTTCTGGTAGTGGTTTACCTGTTTCGTCAATGGCCACGCCACCAATGAGGGCTTTTTGGAATTGAAAATCAATGTCTAACTGCTTACCAACAATTTTGAGGATATCAACGGTAACAGCTAAAATTTCAGGGCCGATGCCATCCCCTGGTAGTAGGGTAATGCGATATTGCCTCGTCATAGTTAAGTTCTTCTTTAAGGGTTTTACTGAGCGATCGCCAATTCTACGCTTTAATGGTCACTCTATATCCAGTCACCTAGCCATTTTACTCTACCATAGAGTCGGTCAAAAAAATTTTTCTCAAAACTGTTGACACTGCTAAAAACCCTTGTTATATTAGTAAAGGTCTAGAAAACACAAGCCCCCATCGTCTAGTGGCCTAGGACACCTCCCTTTCACGGAGGCGACAGGGATTCAAATTCCCTTGGGGGTACTCAAAAGGAGCAGGTTACATAACTTGCTCCTTTGTTATTTTTAGTTTTTGACTGTCCTAAAATGAAACTAATTCAAACTTAATTTTCATTTTTAGAGCAGTAGCAATAAGATTCAAGAGTAAAAAAGAATCTCCTTCATAGTCAGCATTTTCCAATGCTTCAATCACTGATTCTTCTCTATTAATTAATTTAGCTAAGTCTCGATTAGAGAGATGATAAATTTCTTTGAGTTTAATCAATTCTCTGGCTATTTCATCATCTATACGGGCTTTTTCTAGTTCTAGCTGACGGTTGGTATTATCTTTATAATAGCGGTTATAAAGAATTTCTAACCCATTTGATGTTGTTTTGTTGGTACTCATATTAACTCCTGAGAATAGGTATGTATTTCGGGATTTTGTTCAAATTTGGTTTTATTTTTTATGGCTTGCTCAATTTCTAAGGGTGGGACTTTTCTCTCTTTAATAAGACCATGAGAAATAATAATTGCTTGATTTTTATAGAAAAAATAGAGTATTCGATAATTTATTCCTCGAAAATTAATTCTCAATTCATAAATTTTATCCCTTAATAAGTCTGCTTCTGGTCTTCGTATTTCATATCCAAGTTGTGCTAGTCTTTCTAATTTAACAAAGCATTGGGTTTGAACTTTATTAGGAAGACTATCCAGCTATTCTAAAATCGGAACTTTCCCTTGTTTATCTTGATAAAAAATCAGCTTGGTTTGAGGCATATTTTCTCTCATTCAGGTAGTTCCGCCTGGGAAAGTGTAGGAAGATGAGTAAAAATGTAGAATTTACAATTTAACTTTTTCTAAATTCTACATTCTTAATTCCCTTTTATCTAACAAAATGAGGCATGATTTCAGCAGCCGTAAATAACCCATGAATACCACGACGATGCAAGGATAACCCGGCTTTAAGATAACCGAAAGCCGGTCCGCATACATTGGCCGCCATACTGGTTTCATCCCCTAACGTAAAGGTATGGGTAGAGATTTTCCCTTCAAAGGTACGGCCTGTAATTTGAACGTTTGTACTTAAAGGCTTTTTCGGGTTGCGAGTATCTACCACACCCCCAACCGTCACGCGATCGCGGGAACAAATACCAGCCAACTCTAACATGATATCGTCGGCGTGTTCCATATTTTCTAGGGTAAGAATGCCGTTGGTTTGATCGAGAAACGCTTCCACTTCAGCATCACTCATTCCTTTAGCTTTATCGACGGTAAACCCTGGTAAATGGGCAATATCTTCTCTAATAGTAGCGCGATAAGCTTCCCAGTTAGCAATACCCACACCGAAGGTAATTTTAACACTATGAATCTCGTGATAACTTTGAGCGGCAACTGCTGCCGCAGCCGTTAACAGACCAGGAGTGGCACCACAACCAGTCATATAGGTAATGCCGGCAGCTTGTAAGTCTCCCTGTAATTGTAGCAATTGTTCAACCGCAGTGGTTCGTTTCAGGGCATCCACTAACACCCCTTTCCACCCCGACGCAATAAACTGTCTTGCCACATCCGCCATGAAGGTGTTAGGAAGGTTAGGAAGGGCTAAAAAATAGCCATCTACGTTGGCTGTTTCTAAGAGGTCTTTGATACTATCATTACTAAGAGTGCCGTAGGGGTCTAAATAACCGATCGATCCTTGTTGAGCATAAGTAGCGATCGCGGTTTCGGCGTTTAATCCTTGTTCACAGTAAGCATAACCCTTGAGATCGGCTGCTGCAACCCAAGTCATTTCTTGTTTTGGGGCGAGAACTTTAGTCGCTGCTTGTCCGAGTCCCCCGAAGCCTAATATACCGACTTTCATGGTCTGATGACTACTCATTCCTAATATCTCTTATAACTATCTTTATCTATTATGGGAGGTGGTGGTAACAAGAAATATAAATTTTCATCAATTCATCATCTTGTTTTGGGATCAATTGAAGAGGTGATGACTTATGCTAGAAAAAAAGGCCCTAAAGTGCCAGACAAACTTGGTCTTGTATCAATAATTAACGATGAAAGTTAACCTAAAAAGTGCCTTAAACGATAGTCATATTGATGCTAATCAAAGCAACACCCAACGACAAGTAGCCATCTCCCTTTCTGCTGTTAGCGAAAGCAGCGATCGCACTGTTCCTTTAAACTTAGGATTAATTTTAGACCATAGTGGGTCAATGACAGGGAAACCGATGAAAACCGTTAAAGAAGCGGCCATGCGCTTAGTGGAAGGGTTGGATCCTGGCGATCGCCTGTCAGTGGTTGCTTTTGATCATCGCGCAAAAGTGATTGTTCCTAACCAACCTGTGGATGACATTGACACCGTAAAACAAAAGATCAAACACCTTAAAGCAGAAGGGGGAACTTGCATTGATGAAGGAATGAAGCTAGGGATCAAAGAAGTCGCTTTAGGCAAAGATGATCGGGTTTCTCAAATCTTTTTATTAACCGATGGAGAAAACGAACACGGTAGTAATGAACGCTGTTTAAAATTAGCCCAAGTAGCCGCAGAATACAATATTACCCTTAATACGTTAGGGTTTGGTAACCATTGGAATCAAGATGTCTTAGAAAGTATCGCCGACGCAGTAGGAGGAACCCTCTGTTACATTGAACAACCGGAACAAGCGTTAACGGAGTTTAGTCGTCTGTTTACCCGTATGCAGTCTGTAGGGTTAACCAATACTTATCTCTGCTTAGAATTGATTCGGGAGGTGCATCTGGCAGCATTTAAACCCATCGCCCAAGTGGAACCAGAAACCGTCGAATTGAACGCTCAACAGGAAGGAAACACCTATATTGTTCGTTTGGGGGACTTAATGACCGATAACGCGCGGGTGATATTGGTTAACCTCTATATTAGTCAATTACCACCAGGAAATCATACCATTGGTACGGTACAAGTGCGTTATGATGATCCTGCTTTGTCTCAAACTGCCTTATTATCGGAGAAAATTCCTTTAACCGCAGAAGTTCAAGGGGTATATCAGCCAAAAGTTGATAGTAACGTACAAAAATCTATTTTAACCTTAGCCAAATATCGTCAAACCCAGTTAGCCGAAGCCAAATTAAATGAAGGCGATCGCCAGGGGGCAGCCACCCTACTACAAACGGCAGCGAAAACCGCCCTACAATTAGGGGATAACAGCGCAGCCACCGTACTACAAACTAACGCCACCCAGTTACAAGCAGGGGAAGAACTCACCGAAGCGCAACGGAAGAAAACTCGTATCGTATCTAAAACTATTCTACAAAGCGATGATTAACTGTCAAAAGAAATCAGGTAAACTAGGAGTCGGTAACATAAAAACTTGTTCTAAAATATCTAAATTGATGTCATTGGTTTCTAATTTTCCACAATAGAATAATTGTTTAGCGGTCAAAAATCCTGTGTATAGAGAAGCTAAACTTTGAATAGTTAGTTGAATATCTGCTTTTTCTGCTTTAGTTACTTTGCCTTTTCCTCCTAATATTTTTAACTGAAAGTTAGACGAATTTTGAGGAATTAAAGGATCATCAATAGCAAAATTCAATTCTGTTTCAATTTGAGTGGGATAGGGACGCATTTCTAAGGCTTTGACCACATCAATAATTCTTGTAAACCAAATATCATGATCGAGAATGTTACCAATTTGTTCAGGCAATAATAACATTTTATAATCATAAAAAGATCCTTGCCACTGACATTTATTGACCTGGGAACGATGATCAGCAATTAAAGTCCATAACCGTTGCATCGCCGAAGAATTTAAAGCCACCCAATCTTTAACTTTTAAATAAACTTCACCATTAATAGTAACTTGTTGATAAATTAGATAACCTTGTTGATTATCTTTTTCTCCAATATAATAAGCATAAATTTTTCCTTCATCAGTATTTAAAATATTTTGCCAAATTGACAGAGAACGGTCTAGATGACCGTTATTTCTTTTAGCTTGTTGTTGATATAATTCCTGAAAATGTTCAATTTGAGGATTATCTATTTTTTCAATAGCTAAATCACGATTATTAACCGAAAGATTTTTTAAAGGAATTTCACATTTACAGTACACACCGGCTTGTTCATAACCCACTTGATGATAAAGTGTTTGAGTAGCAGGATAAAGAGTAGAAAGGGAAATATTTTTTTCGTAAAGTTCTTTGATCAGTTCACTCATTAAAGTCGTTGCTGCTTTTTTTCCTCGATATTCTGGAGCAATTCCGACTGCAGCAATACCAGCCATAGGAATAGATTGACCACCAAAATATTGACCCATTATATACATTGCTAATCCGCCAACTACCTTGTTATCTTGGCAGATAATACGGAAATTATTCACCCCAATATTCTCATGATACTTTTCCCATTTATTTTCCTGGAAACCAGGAAAACATTGACCAAGGATAGTTCCTAATTCTTTGGCTTCTTGTGCATCTTCTAGGGATTTATAAGTAAATTCAGTATTCATTATTTAATAGAAGTTTGATAGTTAAAAATCTCAATCTTAGCCCATCTTTATTATTATAAACTAAAATTTATAGAATTTATCAATTTTAACTTAAGTAGCTAGGCAGAATTAAATAGAAAACGTTCAGTGTGATATTTTCCTTTTTGAGCGCGAGCTTCGATCCCATCGATAACGGCGATCGCTAAATCATATTCATCTTCAAAAATCCGACCAGCCAGTTCATG
>JASJDN010000138.1 GCA_030065205.1 Crocosphaera sp. | reverse complement strand
TCAATTAGATTTATCGGCATCGCAACTTTTTGAATATCAATAATAAAATAGAATACAATCATAAGATGATTCTTTACATGAGTTTATCCGTGACAAGGTACTTGAAGAGACAATTAAATTATGAAAACTTTTGGTTTGGTAGTTTGATAATACTCTAACTCCGAACTCCTAACTCCGAACTCCTAACCCCGAACTCAAGTTAATCATAATTCAAATCAGCAAAGGGTAAAAACAAAGTATTTTCAATTTCTTTTCTTACTTCTCGACTAATATAACACTCAGTATTTAAACAATCTACCAATAATTGATTAGCAGTTAAATATTGATTGAGTAATTCGATTTGCTTATTGTTAAATTCCCACTCATGACCAATATTACGATATTTAATCATTGCTTCTCTCAAGTCTTTTCGCCAAGTTTCACCATTCTTGTGCCACCATTTCTTTTTTTTCTCTTTATCTTCATCACTATCTGGTAATTGTTGTTGCAATTGTTCTAATATTTCTTTTAGTTTTTGATCTAAACAGTTATCTATTGCTGCCGAAAGGTAGTAGTAGAGGTCACCATCGAAGCCGAATGGGATAGAACGGTTAAGGTCAATGGAGAACTCTGTGTTGAGGGAGTAGTAGAGTTCAGGGTCAATGGAGACGGCATAGTTAAGGTCAAGGTCGAAGTCTAAGGATAAAGAATGGTAGAGTTTGAAGTCTAAGAAGAAGGAATCGTAGAGGGCGTAGTAAAAATAAAATACTCTAATGGGTGCAGTTTTATAATCTGATTCCACTGAATTACTTTTATCTCTGACCCAAACTAAAAATTCTTGTAATTCTGTTTCATGTCCAATTAATTTATCAATGTTTCGTTTCATCAATAATAATAATTTATCCGCAGGTTCTAACATTGCTGTTGTTAATAAAAACACTTCGCGCCATCGCGTTTCAGTGATATGACTCGCTAAATCATTTAAAGCAGTTTCTAACTCCTTGGGATTAGAAATATTAGCAATTTTTCGAGCAGTAAAATATTCTTGAAAGGTAAGGTGAGAAAAAGAATAAATTCCCCTTGCTCTTTCTACTAATAAACCATGTTGTGCTTCAATCGATTTAAGAACTGCTTGACTATCAATATCTAACTCTGTTTGATCTTTTGGTGTATTCGGTAAATTACAAATATATTCCCCAATATAACGTTCAATAGTTCTTTGTTTGAAAAAATATTCTTTTTTATCAAAGGTTTTAAAAGCAATTTCACTCAGTAATCCTTCTTTTCGTTTCGGGGTCAATTCTTTGTAAACTTGTTGGCGATAAATATAACGTTTATTGTCCCATTTTCTTAATAAGGTATTGGTTGCTCTAGCGTATAAATCTGCTCTATCTGAAGGGAAATTACCTGAATCTTCAAACTCTAAACATAATAGCGTTAATAGTAAAGGATTATTAGCTAATTCTTTGATGGTGGAATTATTTTTTAACTGTTCTAGAAAATGTTGAGTGTAGTTCGCTAACTCTTTAATTTTAAACCAATTAGTCACAAAAGTCTTAATTTGTCTGTCATTAAAATCTGCAATTTCTACTTCTGCAACTTCTACTTCTGTAAACTGAGTAAATGTATACTCTATAGCTGCAATGCGACAAGTTACTATAAATTTATTTTTATCATAAAAAGTATAAAAGTCTTCAATACTTTTTATTATCCGTTTACTATCTTTTACTGTAACTTCATCTAAACCATCCAGTAAAATTAATGCTTTTCCTTCTTCTAATATTTTCCTTAATTTATCCTTAGCATTCGTTATCTTGCACTGTTCCAACCATTGAATTATATATGTTAATAAATCTGGATTATTTTCTGTTTCTGCATATTTTTTCAAAGGAATAAAAATAGGTATTTTTGTTGCAGCAAATACTCCTTGGTTACATTGTATAGCTAAGTATTTCAAAAACGTTGTTTTTCCCACTCCAGGTTTACCTAAAATCATCAACTTATCATATTGATTAACCGCGTCTAAAGCTGAAACCCTTTTTTGTTTAATTTTACTGAAGCTAAAGCGATCAAATTCTTCTACATTAGATTCTTCTAAAAGTTGGTCTATGCTAAATCTTCTGCGACCAATAATTTTTTCTAAGATATTAACTTGAGTATAAATATCATTTAATTCTATAGGTCCAGTCATATCTAATACTCGAATGGTACTACATTGCTTTTCAATACTGTTTTTAATTGATGCTCTAATTTCGTCTACGAGAGCATTTATTGCCGTTTCTTGTAACTGAATTTGATCAGATTCCTCGATTTTAGCAATGTCTGTCCATTCAAGTTTTAAAGCTTCACAAATATCAATAAATTTCTGTTTATCAATGGCTTTTCCTCTTAAAAAATTACTAACAACAGGACGAGAACACTCTGCAAAATCTGCTAAATCTTGTTGTGTCCACCCTGTCTTTTTAAATTCTTGTTTAGCTAATTCAAGTCCTTTTTCTGAAGTAATATAAGACCTTTCCATTGACTATATATAATTTGTAATTAAAAGTGTAAACTGTTTTGAATTATTGAATGAAAATTGCTTTTACATAAGTTTTACATAACTCTACTTTGAAGTTTAACATATTTAGATAAATACTTGACTATCATAGATATGAGTAAAAAATACTCAAAATATAATCAGGAAGTAATCAAAAATGTCTCGTATTAATTTTGAAGCATCCTCTGAATTAGAACAAACCATCAATGAGCTAGTTACTTTAACAGGGAGTAGTTCTAAAAGTGAACTGCTACGGAGAGCTATTGCTTTGATGAAAATAGCAGCAGAAGCTCAAGAAAAAGGAGAAAAAATTGTAATTGCAGATAAAGACAGAAAACCTAAAGTTGAACTGCAAATATTTTAAGTAATAACTAACAAGAACTATGAGTGATTTTTCTCAAGAAAATACTCCTTCTCAAACGATTTCAGTGATTTCTATCCCTGAAATGGCCAAAGGTTGGAGTGGTAATCTTGTTAGCGAAGATCCAACCGATAAGAAGCATCGTCTTGAACAAGAAGCATACGAATCATCTCATAAAAGATGGAGATTAAATATTATTATTGTTATGGCAATTCTTGGTCTATGCTTTGTTTTTTATTTATGTTTTTTAACCCTAATTGATCCCGAAACAGGTATTAATGACAAGAGATGGGCAACTGTATTTGTTAGTTCTATTGTAACGGGTAGTATTGGATTTTTAACAGGGAAAGCGATTAGCTAATTTATGATTAACAAAAGACTCTAGTACCCTACTTATAACTGCTATGAAAACTTTAAACGACTATACAATTATTTTACGTCCTGATGATAACGGAACTTTTGTTGCTTATGTTCCTGCGATTAAAGGATGTCATGCTTGGGGTCAAAACTCCGAAGAAGCGCGTTCAGAATTAAACCATGTTTTTGATATGATTCAAGAGGAATATCTTGACGAAGGAAAATGTTTACCTGATGATGTTGAAATAAAAGTTTCTTATGCCAGCTAAAGCTAAAACCTTAGAAAAAGTTGCTAAAAAATTAGGATTTCAGAAAGTACGTCAAAAAGGAAGTCATGGTCGTTGGAAGCATCCTGATGGACGATCAACGACCATTCCTATTCATGGAAATTCTGAAATTGGAGGGTGGTTATTTAGAGAAATTTTAGAACAGTTAGGCATTACAGAACAAGAATTTAATCAACTCAAATAATTTGGTAATGTCATGAATTATCCTATGGTTATTTATCCCTGTGAAGAAGGAGGGTTTGTCGCTGAAATACCTGCTTTGAAAGGATGTTTAGCACAAGGAGAAACCCTAGAAGATACCTTACAGGAATTAATGATTGTTCGGGAGTTATGGTTAGAAACGGTTCAAAAATCGGGTCAAAAACTTCCTGATTTTGAAGAAGCGATCTCGAAGAGATCCGCGTTGCGGTGCGCTAAAGTTAAAACCCTCAACTAATAATTACAATAGATTATATGGTGCATTAACGAATAATTGAGCTTAATTTTTCAGACTCTACAATCGGTTGATAATTTTGACTCGAAAAGGGAACAAAATCATGCTTTGATTGTACAGTCATATTGCATAGTAACCGCAATTGAATTGGTGTTGGTACAGGATTAATTTTTTCAACATGAACATTAACTGATTCGGGGTTTTGTTGCAAAACTGGCCAAATGTCTGCTGATAAATACCGAGGACAATAGCCTAAATTATGACATTCTTCAGTTCGTAATAATAAAGCTTTTGAGTCATAAGGATTTTGAATATCTAATGTTAAATATAAACGATCTTGAGGTTGTAATTTTTTAACTTTTTCACTAGAAGACTCTGGCATATAGCGTAATCCACGTACAAAAAAATGAAAATAATAAGTTCCATTTTCGCTTTTTTCTGGATAAGGAAAAAGTTCAAAAGTATCGATTGCTTTACGCCCTTCACTACGAGCTAAAATTGTAATTGGGTCATTTGTATTTTGGGGAATATTCAACCATCGAATATAATCTTTATAATCTGGACGAGAACGACGCATCAAACGATTAGAAAATAAGGGAAACAGTTCTGACGAGGTATAAAGGCGATCGCGTTCTGGAAACGAGTGTAATAATCTAAAATTAGGCTCATCTTCCGCTTTTTTAACACCTTGAATATAGGCAAACTTATAATTTTTTCCATCAAAAGTTAATTGTCCAATGGGAAACCAACGACGGTTTTGTGGTTCTTGCCAGGCTAAAAATAGCTTTTTCATAGATTATCGTTGCAAAATTTTAACAATTTATGTTGATTAATTTCTAAAATTTTTTGAGCAAATTTAATTGCCGTTGAAGAGATGCGATCACCTGGAATACGTTTAAATAACTCTAATGTATCATTAATGGATACTTTAGACAGTTGATCAAGCCATATATTTGCTGCTGTTGTATGAATTTGTGCTGCTTCACGAAATGCGTCCAAGGTTGTTAATGGTTTCCTATCTCCAACTTTAGCATACAGACAGGACTTGCATTTATGTGCATAAGCTTCTACCGAAAAACCCTTGTCTTTTGTCGTTAATCTTTTCGTTCGTCGTTCATCAGACTCATTTCGTCCTAAACTGGAAGCATGGTCGTAAGTTGGTGCTAAATAATTCTTTCCCGTATAATTAATAAATGCCCAATTTTCATGATGTCGATCAGTGTTTCCAATCCAAGCATCTAGTAATAAATAGCCAATAAATATATCCATTGCTGTCTCAATTCCTTCTAATGGCATCCAATTAAGAGGTAATTCGACTGAATTATTACTGAAAACTTTAAAAATATTATTGAGGGTATGTTGAGACAAATCGTTAATATTTTCTGGATAATCTAACAAGATTTGTACCAAAATTTCATTACCCGTAATTAGACTGCCATTTTTAGGAAGAAAAGATTGAGAAATTGTCCCTTTTTCATTGTTAAATAATGCTAGTTCATATTCAGCATGAGGTAGTTTTATTAGCTTGCATAATTCGGCTGCAATTTTTTCTGACCAATCCTCTCCCGTATTTTGTCGAGCTTTTTTATAAAGACATAAACCTAATTCTTCGTGATGGAACCAGAATTTTTCTTTAGTTCCCATTGTTTCAGATTCTACTGGGGCTTTTGAAGAAATTTTAATAATCGGAAATTGTTTACTCATATATTTGGAAAGTTGATTTTTTGATTCTTCTTATTGTGTTTTCTCTTAAAAAAGAATATAGATAGCTAGTTGTAGCTTGTAGGGTGCATTAACGAAGTTTAATGCACCGATTTTTAACAGAGATAATCAATAAATTGGTGGGTAACGAAATTTTTTCGTATTTTGTGCTATTATCTTTTGTAGGATATCCTCTAAATTAGATTAAACATAAGTTAGACAATGAGGCAAGTTATTTTATACAAAGATGAAGACAATTATTGGATTGTTGAATGTCCAAGTCTTAAAGGTTGTATTAGTCAAGGAAAGACAAAAGAAGAAGCTCTTGCTAACATAAAAGAAGCCATTACAGGTTATATTGCTGCTTTAGAAGAAGATAACTTACCTATCCCAGAAGAAAACTTTGAGACTTTTCTGGTGATTGTATGAGTAAACTTCCTAATATTTCTGGAAAGCAGTGTATTAAAGCTCTTAAAAAAATAGGATTTTATCAAAAACGGAGAGAAAGCAGTCATATTATCTTAAGAAGAGATAATCCATTTACACAAGTTGTTGTACCCGATCATAAAACATTAGCTAAAGGAACATTAAGGGCTATTATTAAGGGTGCTGATTTAAGTATAGAAGATTTTATTAATTTACTTTAGTTATAATGATTCTGATATTTACTATGACAAATAGAAACTCTTTTTACTACTATATCACTACAAAAAACCGTTAAGACATATAAATTTTGGCAACGAGCAAGATGCAACAGAAAAATTTCCTAAGTTTAATGCGTACTGGCATATCATTAAAGCTTGTTGTAGGAATCAAGAGTGATTGACCCCTATACCCATAGTCGGTATATCCAGGGTACTCTCTAAGGTAAGATCAAAGAAGAAAGTAAAATTAGAGACTTTTACTTAGACATTACCCTTAAAAATTACCATGCGGCTCACACACTATTATAGGAGAGTATGAAATTTTGGTAGTACAACTTGATTCTAAAACCTACGAACGGAGATTAAACACTTTGAGTTAAGTAATCATTCCTAACCCAGCTAAAGAAAAACGAGTCCAAAAGCCTATATCAAGAAGCTTGAACCCGCTTCAAATTATATGTTCTATGTGTATTTTATCGCTAATGGGTTTGATTTTGCTATTTGGACTTCAAAAACCTCATTCTATAAGGAGTTGACAATGCAACCTATTACCCAAGAAACCTTACAAATTATGCTCTTAAACGGGGCGATAAGTATATTTACCATACTAGCATTGACGTTCTATTCGGATATCCTGATTAGACGGCTGAATGAGAAACAAACTCATTCAACTCATTCAATCGCAAAAAACAGTGAAGATCGAGAAAAAAGTAACATTTTTTCGGATTGGATAGCTAGAATATTCAAGATTTCTGAGTAAATGTTCTCAAAGGTACGTTAAGCAAAGCTTAGCGTACCGATTAATAATCATACTAGGGCGTGACACCTCTGGGGTAAGATCAAATAAGAACGTAGCATTAGAGACTCTTAGAACAATACTGTTATAAGACAGATTTCCTATGCCTCACCATATATATATTATTAGGAGAGTATTAGATCTTGATAGTACAACTTGCTCAAACCTACGAACAACGAACCCAGGAAATAGCAAAGGAATTAATCGCCCAAACCCGTGAAAAACGCTCATTATGGTCTAAAATAGGCGACCAAATGCGATGGGACGATAAACTTCTGGGGTTTGCTATGGCTAACCCTGGTTTACGGGTGCAATTATTCCATTTTATCGATACATTACCCGCGCTACAAAGTAATGCAGAAATAGCCCATCATCTGCAACAATACTTAGGGGATGAGTCCGTAGAATTACCCGGCGCATTAAAGGGTATTCTTAACTTTACTGATTATAATTCCCTTCCGGCTAAAGTAGCAGCCGAAACCATCAGTAAAGCGGTGCAAACCTTAGCATTCAAGTATATTTCAGGTGAAACTGTCCCTCAAGTCATCAAAACCGTCGAACGTCTCAGAAAAGAGAAAATGGGGTTTACTATCGACTTGTTAGGGGAAGCAGTTATTACCGAAAGTGAGGCCAAAGCTTATCTTGATAGTTATCTCGACTTGATGGAAAAATTGGCTACAGAGTCGAAAAAATGGTCAAATGTCGGGCAAATAGACCAAGCAGGGGATGAAAGCTTATCGAAAGTTCAAGTATCGGTTAAATTAACTGCTTTTTATTCTCAGTTTGATCCCATCGACCCCCAAGGAAGTAAAGAGAAAGTTTGCGATCGCATTCGTATTCTTCTTCGTCGGGCCCAGGAGTTAGGGGTTGCCATCCATTTCGATATGGAACAATATGTTTACAAGGATCTCACCCTATCTATTCTCAAGGAATTATTGTTAGAAGAGGAGTTTCGCCACCGTAGCGATATCGGTGTTACGTTACAAGCATATTTGAGAGACTCGAAACAAGACTTACACGATCTCATTGCTTGGGCCAAACAGCGAGGGACCCCCATTACCATCAGATTAGTAAAAGGGGCATACTGGGATCAAGAAACCATTAAATCTGAACAAAATCATTGGCCACAACCGGTATATAACCAAAAATCAGCCACAGATGTTAATTACGAAGAGATGACCCAGTTATTATTGGAAAATCATCAATATTTATACGCTGCTATTGGGTCCCATAACGTGCGATCGCAAGCAAGGGCGATCGCCATCGCTGAAACCTTAAACGTCCCTTCTCGCGCTTTCGAGATGCAGGTATTATATGGCATGGGGGATCAGTTAGCGAAAGCGTTGGTTAAAACAGGACATCGTGTGCGAGTCTATGCGCCTTATGGGGACTTATTACCGGGAATGTCCTATTTAATTCGTCGTTTATTGGAAAATACGGCTAATAGTTCCTTTTTACGCCAAAATTTAGAAGAAAGACCCATCGAAGAATTGATCGCACCCCCAACGGTTTCGGGAAGCACGGAACGCATAACACAAAAAGAAAATTTTGTCAATGCCCCTGACACGGATTATTCTAGGGAAGTATTACGGGAAAAAGCACAGCAAGCGTTAGCTAAAGTTAAAGATAGTCTTGGTAAGACCTATTTACCCTTAATTAACGGGGAATATGTGCAAACTGATGTCATTATCGACTCCCTGAACCCCTCTAAATCTTCCGAAGTGGTGGGACAAATTGGTTTAATTTCTGTTGAACAGGCAGAAAAAGCATTAAACGCAGCTAAAGAAGCGTTTAAAGGCTGGAAAAAAACCCCTGCTAGTGAAAGAGCGAAAATACTTCGTAAAGCTGGCGATCTCATGGAAGAACGCCGTCATGAGTTGTGCGCTTGGATCTGCCTAGAAGTGGGTAAAATATTACAACAAGCAGACGCAGAAGTATCCGAAGCGATCGACTTTTGCCACTATTATGCTGATGAAATGGAACGGTTAGACAAAGGTTATAACTACGATGTGGCCGGGGAAACCAACCGTTATCATTATCAACCCAGAGGTATCGCCTTAGTTATTTCTCCCTGGAACTTTCCTTTTGCGATCGCTACAGGGATGACTGTTGCCGCGTTAGTTACAGGAAACTGTACCTTATTAAAGCCAGCCGAAACTTCGACCGTAATAGCTGCTAAAATTGCTGAAATATTAGTGGATGCTGGTATTCCTAAAGGTGTGTTTCAACTGGTTCCCGGAAAAGGATCGAAAGTTGGGGCCTATATGGTCAACCATCCTGACGTACATTTGATCGCCTTTACGGGGTCGAGGGAAGTCGGATGTCGTATCTATGCAGATGCAGCTATCTTACAACCTGGACAAAAACATCTTAAGCGAGTTATTGCAGAGATGGGCGGTAAAAACGCTATTATTGTCGATGAAAGTGCTGACCTCGATCAAGCGGTTGCAGGGGCTGTGTTTTCGGCCTTTGGATACACCGGTCAAAAATGTTCCGCAGCCTCCCGTATCATCGTTTTAGACCCCGTTTACGACGCTTTTCTAGAACGGTTTGTAGACGCTACCCAATCCTTGAATGTGGGGCCAACGGATGAACCCTCTACCCAAGTGGGTCCCGTTATCGACGCAACGGCACAAAAACGCATTTTAGAGTACATTGAAACCGCAAAACAAGAGTCAACCCTCGCCTTAGCAATGGATGCCCCTGACAACGGTTTTTATGTGGGTCCCACTATCTTCGGGGATGTCCTGCCTAACCATACTATCGCCCAAGAAGAGATATTTGGTCCCGTGGTTGCGGTGATGCGCGTTAAGAACTTTGATGAAGCGTTAGCAGTTGCCAACGGAACCGACTACGCCTTAACTGGGGGGTTATATTCCCGTAGTCCCGAACATATCGAACAGGCCCAAAAAGAGTTTGAAGTCGGTAACTTGTACATTAATCGGACGATAACAGGGGCGATCGTTGCCCGTCAACCCTTTGGTGGGTTCAAGTTGTCCGGTGTGGGTTCCAAAGCAGGAGGCCCCGACTACTTATTACAGTTCCTCGAACCTCGTCATATTAGTGAGAATATTCAGCGTCAAGGGTTTGCACCCATAGAAGGCAACGAGTAACCTGTAGGGTGGGCATTGCCCACCTTACCTATTTTCAACAATCATTATTAAATCAAAACCTTTATTACAGTTAAACCAGAATAGAATAAATAGCTATTTTCTACTCGGTAACTGGTTTAACTGTTCTACGTATTTTTGCTTTGAGTCGTGCTAAAATCCCCATTTTGTTACTTTTATCAGGATCTTCGTAAATAAAAGTTGTTGCACTTCCGTCCTCTATTTTTTTGAGCAACTTTAGTTTAGGGACTTTTTTATTTTCTCTATAGAGTTGAGTCATGGGTTCTCCTTCTGTTCATAGCAATGGTACAGTTATTTTAATAAAACTGTGGTTTTCAAAAGCACACTTTAAATAAATATAGTTTTATAATCTGACAGTCTCATTAAAAGGTCAATCCCTTAAATATTATTCTTCATTCTCCAAAGCAGTCCAACTGACGAAGTATATTCTATAATCCAATCTAACGCTAAACTATGTAACTCATTAATTTTGATTATAGGTAAATCGTCAATTCTAGGATCTTTTAATAATTTCCATGTTTGAGGAATCGGACTATTTTCTCCTAAAAAGAAACTTTGCGTATCACCTAAACCTGTGATGACGACAGCAAGAAGTGCAACAAATAGTAATATTTTTTGACCTAATTTAAATTTTCTAAAAATATAATACCATTCATAGCCAATGATCCTTTTGTATAAAATCCAGCGTTGATTATTCATAGGATGTTTACTTTACATGAAAAGGTTCTTGATATATTCTATGAATCTTGAAGAATAAAATAGTTTGTTTTTTCTCCCAAATTAACTTTTCTATGATGACATCAGCATAAGCAATCCAATTTTCATTCACAAGAGGAATAGGTACATCAACTGGAATGATTCGATAATCCTCTTTCCATGCTTGATACTGTATATTTGGGGTAAGTTGATCTGGATATCCTTGAGACGGTTTGAGCTTCAGAATACTATTGACTTCGCAAGGCATTCCCATTAGTATAATTGTCTTATTTAACTATCATATTTAACTTATTTTAGTACAATTTGCTTATAAACAGTCAGAAAAATCTTAAAAAATGATTACTTATATCGCAACGATTCACAAAGATAATAATAGTGATTATGGTGTACAATTTTATGACTTTACTGGTTGTATTAGTGCAGGAGAGAGTATTGAAGAAGCAAAAATGATGTCAAAAGAAGCTTTAATAGGTTATATTAGTTTAATGATAGCGGATGGTGATATTATTCCTCAACCTAGCACTCTTGAAAGTATTTTAAAAGATAAGGAGCATCAAGATGCTTTTGCTTTTATGACTGTCGAGATATCAGAGGAAATTTTAACTAATGACAAACTATATGCCAAAAATATATAAAAAGTAGTAATTCCCTACTTTACCAAAAATTATTATCATAAGTTTAAAAAAGCCGAAGTAAATGATTGAAATTGCCTTAAGTTTCTTCAGGATTAACCCCTGCTTCTCTTAATCTTTGTTTTAACTGTTCAATCTCTTGTAAAGCTAACTCTTTCTGTTGACGTTCATATTCTTTCTCCTGACGCTCATATTCTTTCTGTTGTCTTTCCCCTGTCGCTGCTTCTTCAGGGGTAGGGACTAATTCTCCTTCTGAACTAAAATAACGTAGTTTCTCTTCATAAATTCCTAGATATAATCCTAATTGTTCACTCCATAACCATCCTTGTTCGTTAGGTTCTATCGGTTGATAACTGCCACTGATTAACGTAAATCCTTTAAATTCTAACGTATAAGGATCAAACCAAAAATAATCAGGGGTGCGAAAGGTATCTTGATAAATTTCTTTCTTTTCTTCCCTATCGGTTTGGGCGGTACTTTCGGATAAAATTTCTACGATGACATTAGGATATTTGCCTTCTTCTTCCCACACCACCCAACTGCGTCGATTTTGATTTCTAGTTGTTCCTAAAACGACAAAAAAATCGGGACCTCTAAAGAATTCTGACTTTTTCTGATTGGGACTATAATAAATAGTTAAGTTTCCCGCCGCAAAATAATCTTCTCTATCTTGCCACACCCATTCTAAAGATTTTAACAAAACAATAATCTGAGTGAGATGTAAATTGCTTTCCAATGGGGGTTCGTCACTCCAAAATTCACCAGATGGATAGATTATCTCATGGTTTTGTCCTAAATTGGTGGCAGATGGCGATTGAGTGGCCGTCATAGTTTTATCTTGGCAAACAATTACTCTAATTTTAACTGCTTAACCTTGTATTTGTTTCGTTAAATGTATCAATTCAGGGAGAATTAATTTATCTAAAGCTAATTTAACAGCGTTCGATGATCCCGGCAGAGAAAAGATTAAAATATTTTCATAAACCCCTGCGATCGCCCGTGAGGCCATGGCCCGTGAACCAATTTCTTGATAACTCAAATAGCGAAATAACTCCCCAAACCCCGGCAAAGTCTTCTCCAGTAACCCCTCCAATGCGTCATAGGTGGTGTCTCTAGGGGCGATACCAGTGCCTCCATTGAGGATTATGACTCGACCTTATTTCCTTGTTTTAACTGCTGTATATGAGCGATTATGCTGTGGGGTTCATCTTTGAGGATCTCGTAATTAATGATTTGATGGCCAGCTTCTGTGAGACGTTGTTGTAGAAGTTGTCCACTGCGATCGCTAAAAAGTATCAGTTTTTCTAGTCCCTCAAAGTTTTACCCAAACAGGGATTTGTGTTTAGAACCCCATACTTTGACTCTTTAGTTTTCATGGTACTTCTTAGTTTTTGTTTGTTAACCGGCCCACATTACTGGTC